>CALVRA010000001.1 GCA_944358415.1 uncultured Bacilli bacterium
TAAAAATCAATATATAATCAAAATAAAGGAGATGGTTATATGTATAGGTTTAAGTATTATTATAAAGATGGTAGTACAAAATTAAGTGATAATGTTTACAATGATGTTAAAAACTTTGATGGTGAAATTCAAAAGCTAACTAAAAACAAAGATTTTAAAACTACTTATGATGAAAAACAAGATTTGAATAAATTCTTAAAGTTAGCAATAAATGAATATGAAAAAAAGTTTAATGATATCTACCGCATAGATATTATTGATAATAATACTAATGAAATACTAGGCTATGTAGATAAAAGTGAGTGTTTAGTTAATGGAAAAAAAGGGCATTTACTATATGATCCAGTCAGTGGTGAAGCCATAAATGCAAGAATTGAAGATAATTATGATAATTGTATTTATAGATTTAAGTTCTATTACAATGATGGAAACACAAAATTGAGTGATATTAGAGCAGAAAAACCAGAAGAATTATATAATGACTTTGATGGTTTAATAGATTGGGATGAATTTGATAGTTTTATTGAAAGAAAAGTAACAACTAAAGAAATACTAGAAACTGCTGTGAGGGCTTATAAAGGCTTTCTCCCCGATTTTTACAAAATTGAGATAATCAATGATAAAACAAATGAAATCGTTGATTATATAGATGTAAAGGAGGTGAAATAATGGGTAAATTTGGATGGTTTAGTTCTGATGATGATGGTAATGTCATTGCCAAAACAGAAGTCCAAAGTGATGGAAGTGTTGATAGATATAATTATACCAAAGCAGATGACATTTCAGCTGGACACGGTCATGAAAAATGGAAAAGTATGGACAGTTATTTACATGATGATGAACACCCTGATAGAAAGTTTAGGGATAAAAACGATTCAGACAGTATTAATCGTCGTTGGAGAGGACCTGGCTATGATTTAGCTTTAGAAATGCTAAATAATTTGTCTTTAGAAGAATTACAAGAACTTTTAGAAGTATCATCAGAAAATTATGTCCACACTTCTGAAGAAATGTTAGTAAGAGGTACTCATAAACAATTAGTTCTTAAATAGTCAAATTGATTACTAAAAACTTATTTGCTGACAAATAAGTAACACACTATGATATTGGCAAAGCCAATAACGAGATATGCTAAAGGGATCGCTCTTTGGAAACCCTATACAACGCATTTATTAGTTAAGGTAATGCGTTTTTTCATGGTGAAAAATTTTAAGAAAAAAGAGCGAAAATTATTTCACACTTTCTAAATAAGCAATATATATTGTTTGTTTTGTGTCATCGTTTTTAGTACAAGTAATCATAGTTAAGGTTTGACGACTAGTATCTCTATATACTGTAACATTACCGTCTTTTGTTTCATTATAAATGTTATCTATTTTATAGGTATATAGATGTCCTTTATATTCTATTTTAGCAATGTCACCAACTTTTAATTGATATAAATTTCTAAAATAAGCAATACGAGTAACACCAGAATGAGCAACTAAAATAACATTGCCGTTTTTTTCATCAGGGTAATTTGAAGGGCTTAGGAATGTAAGATTTTTACTTACATTGTTATTTTCGTTAGTTTTATCATAAAATCCTTGTTGTAGATTGATTTTATCAATCGTTAAAATTCCTAGGTATCCATTAGGATTTGGTGTTGGTATATATTCTTCTTCAGTAGCTTCAATATTTTGTGGAGTATTATCTTGTTTTTTATTATTTATTTCGCTATATAATGAAATACTAACCTTTTGATAGGCTTTTTCTTTTTTTCCTTCTAGATAATCTGCAGATATTATTAAAATTCCACTAATGATAGCAATGAAAGCTATTATAACAATGGTTCTATTACTTAATTTAGACATATTTTATTCCTTTCTTTTTAATTACTTATGTAGTATAACACGGTTATAAGTAATTTGGAATATTTATATAAACTTTTGGTATATATTTTTATTTTTAAGATATGTATTATCGTTTTTATTTATTTTTCCAGCTTCTTCGTTAGCATCATAAGCTTTTTGATATTCTTTTAGATAGTAATAGCAAAAGCCCAAATTGAGATAACAAAGATATTTTTCATATTCTGGATTATTTGAATCATCTTCTATATTTAAAGCTAGTTCAAGATAATAAACAGCTAATTGATAATTTTTTTGTCTACGAAAACAGTCACCAATTTTATAAAGACAAGTTCTAGTTGGAATTTGATTTTTTAAGATCAAAAATAAGGTATCTATTTCTTTTTTTGAATCATTTACAGCTTTATAACAATCAGCTAGTTCAATTAAGGCCATATATAGATAATGTTTATTTTCATTATAATTTTGAATGGTTTCTTCAACAAATTTTTCGAATTTGTCGATAGCGTTTTGATATTCTCTACTTCGATATAGGCAATCGGCATAGCAGTATTTTTCTCTAATGGTGAAAGGATGATTTTCTTTAATCATTTTTTCAAATATTCGCCGGTTACGATTTGGTTCATTTATATGTATTTTATTATGAATAATTGTAATTTCTGTTTGAACAATTTTTCCTTTAGGTTTTATAAATTCATGAATGGGGCTTTCCCAAATATAATTATTTTCTCTTTTTAATAGTCTATATTTTCTTTGAACATAAGTGGGCATGCCATTTTTATCTTGGCTATATATGTATTTCATAGTATACATATCTATAGTGCCATCTAACGATTCTTTTAATTTTTGAAATTTTGATATTTCTTCTTTTGGTAAATAATCATCGGCATCTAGCCATAAAATATAGTCTTTAGTAGCTTTAGAAAAAGAATAATTTCTAGCTTTTGAAAAGTCATCAACCCATTTAAAATCATAAATTTTGTCTGTATATTTTTTGGCGATTTCTTTGGTGTTGTCAGTACTTCCAGTATCTACAATAATTATTTCATCAACTAAATCTTTAACACTGTTTAAACAATTTTCTAAAACAAGGTTTTCATTTTTAACAATCATACAAAGTGATATTTTTTTCATATTCTCACCATTTTTATTTTAGCAGTTTATTACTTTTTTAGCAACATAATTATGGTGTCTCTTTATTCATATTTTTGTATTTTGTACAATTATATACTATTTATTAATATTTATAATTATTCTAATATAACTTTTGAACATCATTTCTTTTTATTGCTTGCATTTATTATTTTTTACATTTGTACACATTATTTTTTAGCACTTTTATACGCATTATTTTTTTAGCACTCTTACTTGACAAGTGCTAAAAGTGGTGATATAGTTATAATGTGGTCTTGCATAAGATTAATTTTAAGGAGGTGTTAGTATGAATGAAGCACAAGCTTATCAAGATGGATTACAAAATGTTTTAGAAAAATATGGACGCGATATTACTGAAGCGGTTAAGGACGGAAAAGTAGATCCAGTTATTGGCCGTGATGATGAGATACGTTCTATTACGCGTATTTTATCTCGTAAGACTAAGAACAATCCGGTTTTAATTGGTGAACCTGGTGTTGGTAAAACCGCGATTGTTGAAGGTTTAGCTCAAAGAATTATTAAAGGAGATGTCCCAAATAGTTTAAAAGACAAACGTATTTGGGAGCTTGATATGGGTTCTTTAATTGCAGGCGCGAAGTACCGTGGTGAGTTTGAAGATAGATTAAAAGCAGTATTAAAAGAAGTTAAGGACTCTGATGGTGAAATTATTATGTTTATTGATGAGATACACATGATTGTTGGTGCAGGGGCTTTAGAGGGAGCAATGGATGCTGGAAATATGCTTAAGCCAATGCTTGCACGTGGTGAGATTCACTGTATTGGAGCAACAACTTTAAATGAATACAGAAAATATATTGAAAAAGATGGAGCTTTAGAAAGACGTTTTCAAAAAGTCTTAGTAACTGAACCTACTGTACTTGATACAATTACTATATTACGTGGTTTAAAATCTCGTTTTGAGGTTTATCACGGAGTTACTATTAAAGATAGAGCTTTAGTTGCGGCAGCTAGTTTATCTGACAGATATATTACAGACAGATTTTTACCTGATAAGGCTATTGATTTAGTTGATGAGGCATGTGCCACTATTAAAGTTCAGTTAGAGTCAGTTCCAACTTCTTTGGACAGTTTAACACGTAAAATTATGCAGTTAGAGGTTGAAAAACAAGCATTAAAAAAAGAGAAAGATGAATTTTCTAAGAATAGAATTAAGGAAATAGATGAGAAACTTATTTCTTTAAAAGATAAGGAAAAGGATCTTAGAAATGCTTGGGAACACGAGAAAGAAATTAACAGCTCAATTAATCATAAAAAAGAGGAGATTGAAAAAGCCCAACGTGATTTGGAATATGCGGAATCTAAGTATGATTTAGAGTCAGCAGCTAGACTTCGTCATGGAGTTATTCCTTCTTTAGAAAAGGAGCTTGAAGAGTTAAAGAAAAACAACAAAAATTCTATTTTAAGTGATGTTGTTGATGATGAGTCTATTGCAGCTATTATTTCTAAGTGGACAAATATTCCAATTAGTAAATTAGTAGGTACTGAGAAAGAGAAACTACTTCATTTAGAGGACAATTTGAAAAAGAGAGTTAAAGGACAAGATAAAGCTTTACATTTAGTAAGTGAAGCTATTATAAGAGCGCGTGCAGGTATTAAAGATCCTAATAGACCAATCGGTTCATTTATCTTTTTAGGTCCAACAGGTGTTGGTAAGACAGAGGTGGCTAAGTCTTTAGCTTATGAACTTTTTGATGATGAAAGACATATTGTTAGAATTGATATGAGTGAATATATGGAAGCTCATTCGGTATCTAGACTTATTGGTTCACCTCCTGGATATGTCGGTTATGATGATGGCGGACAGTTAACTGAGGCGGTTAGAAGAAATCCTTACAGTATTGTTTTATTTGATGAGATTGAAAAAGCTCACAAGGATGTTTTTAATATTTTACTTCAAATTCTCGATGATGGTAGAGTTACAGATTCACAAGGAAGAACAGTTGATTTTAAAAATACAATTATTATTATGACGTCTAATTTAGGTAGCGATTACATTTTAGAGGGGCATGATGATAGTGATGAAATGGTTATGAGTGAACTTAGAAGAACATTTAAACCTGAGTTTATTAACCGTATTGATGAGATTATTATTTTTAATGCTTTATCTAAGAATGTTGTTTATGAGATTTTGGATAAGATTATTTCTGAGATTGAGTATAGATTACGCGATAAGAAATTAACATTGAAAGTAACTGATGCAGCTAAAAAATTTATAATAGAAAATTCTTATGATGAAAAATATGGGGCTAGACCTATTAAAAGATATGTCAGCAGAAACATCGAGACTTTATTAGCTAAAGCTATTATAAATGAAGATGTTAAGTTTAATTCTACAGTTACGATTGATGTAAAAAATGATAAATTTGTGATTATTTAAAAGCTATAAGGCTGTTTTAATAAAACCCCGTTTCTTAGACTTAGAAACGAGGTTTTTATATCATTTAATATCTTTTTAATCTATTTTTAAGATATTAAAACACTAAAATCAAACATAATTGACTCCTTTATTTGAATAAAGGAAGCTTAATGGCTTCCTACTTATATCTTTGTGATAACACTTGCTTTTTAGATAAAATCCAATCATAGTTTTTACTGATAATTGTTGAATCACAGTATGGGCATTTACTTGAATTAACATTTTCTAAAGGTGCGCCACAGTTTGGACATTTATTATCTTTGGTGCTCATGCCTTTATTAAATGTCATTGCATAGTTATAGATAACTTTTCTTTTTTTAGTTCCTCTTACTACTTTATTATCTTTATTAGTAATATAATCAAAACATTCTACTTGCATGGTTACAGTTAGTGATACAAGTTCTTCTTTTACTTCCATGCCAATAATATTAAATCCTAGTAATTTGAAATCTTCCATGACGTTTTTCTGTTTTTTGACTTTTAAAGTTGTTAACTGAGATTTATACATGTTATACATTTCATCAGTTACATTTTTTCTTAGTGTTTCATAGTCAAAATTCATCCAAGCAATTTGAATATTTTTATATATTTCAAAGGTTTCTTTTTGAAATTTAGTTTCATCAAAGTCTTTAACATATTGCTTGAATTTGTCAGGATTATATGGTGGAACATTTTTTAATGATGTTCTAGGTCCTTGTAAGGTTTGTTTTTTAGCACTTATAATTATAAATGCTGTAATGATAAGTACGAATGCTAGAGTAATAAAAGCCGCTATAGGATCTACTGGTCCACTGGAATAACTGCCATGATAAGAGGTTCCCCAACTAGTTCCTGATGAAAATCCACCTCCAAAGCTTCCTGATGAACCACCAGAATAGCTACCATCAAATCCTGAGTCGGCTCCAGGATGATAAATTGGTATTATAAAAAGAAAAAATACGATAATAATTAAAAATATATTTTTTACCTTTTTATTCATAGTCCTCTCCTTTTATTTGGTTTCAATTGATGTTAATACCCAATCTTTGTCCTCTAAATTATAAATTGTTCCGCAGTATATGCATTTGCCATTTGCGTTAACATCAATAGAAGCTCCACACCCTGGACATTTTTTTACTGCACCTGTGGCTTGGAAATTAATTTTTTTAGTGAATGTTAGATAGTTTGATTTTTCACTACGAACATCGGTATTTCCACTTATATAATTTCCATCTTCATCCATAAGATAATCTAAATATCTTGATAATATATATACTTTTATATTCATTTCTTGATTAGTTATACTATAATTTAAAATTTCGGTTTGAGCAACGTTTATTTCATCGTACATTTGAATTAAGTGATTCTTAGTTAATTCATCCACTTTCTTTTGATATTCATTATAAACTTCATCTGATAAGAAATGTTTGATATTTTCTAGTTCTTTGGTAACTACAGCTAAATGAAGTTGGATGAAAACATTATCAACATAGGTTTTGAATTTACTTTCAGAAAATTCTTTATCATATTTTAATATTTCATTCATTATTTAGCTTCCTTACCACAATTACTGCAGAATTTTCCGGTTAATTTAGCTCCACAGTTACTGCAGAATTTAGGGGTTTGAGTATCTGGTGTGCTTACAGCACCTACAGCTTGATTTGGAACTGTATTTTGAGCTTGAACAGTGTTTTGATTGGCCATTTGAGCATTTTGCATATTTTGATTAACGGCATTAATCATATTGGCTCCGGTTTGATTAGCTAGTCCCATACCCATAAAGCCCATCATTGAACCGGCTTCGTTAGAAGCGGCATTTTCCATAGCTTCTGCAGATGCGCTTGCCATGAGTCCTGATTGTAGTGTAGGGTCTGAGAAGATTTTTGCGTCATCAATACGCGAAACTCTTTTCATTGACTCTTCTGTTAGATTAATATCTCCCATAGCAACATCGGTAACCATTAAACCATATTGTTTTTTCCATGAATCATCTAGGCATTTATTCATTTCATCAGAGATGTCACTACCATAAAGTCCCATATCACCAAATGATACTTTTTTATTTCTCATAACGTTAGAAATAGCTACTGTTACTTTTTCAATAAATTTAGTTTTCAACTGGCTTCCTACTATTTCATCATAGGTTATTGTATCTTTTGGATTGGTACCAATTACACTTGCAATTAATATAGCAGGATCAACGACTCTAACAGCATATTCACCGAAGAAGGTTACTTCTAGGGTTCCATATTTTTCGTCTGTTATTTTTTTTGGCTGTGGACTACCAAATTTATTACCTAACATATTTTTTGTATTAACGTAATATACTCTTTGGTCATGAGCAGGCTGTCCACCATAGGTGATACGTCTACCTATGTTTTTTATTGTCTCTTTTACACCTTTAAAGAAACCACCATCAAAGACTGTTGGTTCACTGCTTTGTTCATAGGTGTATATTCCTGGTTCTGCAGAAAAGTCGGCAATGGCTCCATTATCAATAACCATCATTGCCATTCCTTCTGGAACAACTATTTGACTTCCTTTGGTAATAATTCCTTCTTCTGGATTTTTATTACCTTCTCCATGATTTACTTTTCCTCTTTGGATTAGTACGTTATTTGCAATTTGAGGGCATTCAATAAATTCTTTAAATTGATCTCCTAATCCAGATGATACTGAACTAGTCACTGCTTTTATTAATCCCATTATTATTCACTCTCCTTTATTTTAATTATATACTAGTTATTTTTTTATAGCAAGAAAAAACAAGTATTTTAATTACTTGAATGTAGATTTTACTTTTTTGTATTTATTTCTTCAATATTAACATCATCAAATAATTGTCTCAATTCGATATTTAAAGCTCTGGCTATTCTAGCTAAGGTGTCAAGCCTTGGTCTTTTCATTATTTTTATTGCTTCTAAGCTTCTAATAAACTGATGAGAAAGTTCTGCTTTATCAGCAAGTTCTTGAGCAGTTATACCTAGTTTTTTTCTATATTTTTTTATGTTTATTCTAGCTTGATAAAAACAAAAATCATCACTTTTTTTATCTATTTTCATTTCAATCACCTTATAAAAATATTTTCTCATTTTTCCAGAAAATTGTATGTTGCCGGATTGGCAACAAATGTGATATAATTTTTATAACATAGGTGATTAATAGGAGGAATATTAATGTTTGAAAAGTTAATAGAATTTTTTTTAAAATATATGATTGGTTTTATTTTAGGTGTTTTGATAGTTATTATATTTGATTTATAGGGGGATAGTATATGAAAAAATATTTTAAAACTAATTTAATAGGTTTTATAATTGCAGGAATTATAGTAAGTGGAGGATTTGTATTTGCGGCCGTAACTTTTCCATCAAATGAAGTATCATATTCAAATGGAACAAGTGGACTTAAAAGTACTGATGTTCAAGGGGCGATAGATGAATTATATGAAACATGTACAAGATTACCAACAGGGGAACAAATAATAGAAAATGCCGGCTTAGAAAAAGATCCATATGAATGTCGATATTTCTTTACTGGAGCAACTCCAAATAACTATATAACTTTTAATAATGAAACATGGCGAATAATATCAGTCGAATGTGATGGAACAATAAAAATAATGAGAGAAGCAAGCATAGGTGATATAGCTTGGGATTCATCAAATTATAATAACTGGGCCAGACCAGCAAGTTTAAACACATATTTAAACAGAACATATTTGAATGGACTAAATTCAACTGCCCAAAGTCAAATAGTTGCCAAAGACTTTAGTATTGGTGTTGTAATAAATGGTAATAATGATTTAGAGAATCAAATAAATGATGAAAATAGTAAAAAATGGAATGGAAAAGTTGCCTTAGTTACAGTTTCAGAATATTTAAGAACAAACAGCAATCAAAATATGTGTGGGACATTTAGTAAAAATAATCGACAATATAGCGATTGTAAAAATACGAATTGGATGTTTAATAACAATAATTGGTGGACTTTGTCGTTCTACGATAGTGCATATTATGACCCTGTGTTTTACGTGAGTGGCTCTAGCACTATCGCCAATAGTGGTACTACCGTTGCACTTGGTATCCGCCCAGCTGTTTATCTATCATCAGATATCAAAATAACTGGTGGAAATGGAAGTTCTAGTAATCCATACACAATTTCAAAGTAAAAAGAAGCAATCTTGTTTTAGATTGTTTCTTTATTTTTATTTAAATTATCGATTTTATTTTCTGTAAAATGTTTTGATGAGGATTAATTTTATATTTATGTGAAATTATATCTTCTAAAGGTACATCTAAATCAGTACATAAAACTGCATTTTCATTTTTACTAAATAAAATAACATTATCTGAATTTGCATATATTTTATATGTTGGTCTATCTTTTATTCTGCTTGCCTGCTTTTTAGGTATTTCCTTAAAATAATTATATTGAATGTCATCATCATAATAATAATTAATGGTTTGTGTAAAACAGTGATCAACAATTCTATTAGCTTTTCCTTCAGCTCTAATTTCAATTACATAATCATCGGAATTGTTCTTACGATAAATATCATAAACTCTTTGTCCTTTTTTTAAAAATGCGACTTCAGTAATTGTTTCATCCTCTGTAAGAGGCTTTAAATATATAATCTTATATGAATTCATGATTATTCACTCCTTTCTTAGTTTACTATTTTATCACATTTAATTTTTTTAACAAAATTTATATTATTTTACTGTGAAAATAGGAGGAGTGTAATGAACTTATTTTTGGTTTTCATCATTTAAAATGGATCTTTCTAGAATATTTAATAGTCTATTTTGGTTATTTAATAAAACTTCTATTTTATGGTGTAAATCTTCTAAGAGTAATTCGCTTTTTAAATCTACTTTATAGTCATTTTGATTTCTTAGGCTATCTTTTTTAGAAGCTCTATTTTGACTCATCATAATGATTGGGGCTTGTAGGGCTGATATGCATGATAAAATTAAGTTTAACAATATGAATGGGTATGGATCGATTTGATTTTCTTTTAAAATAATGGTGTTTACAATCATCCAAGTTATTAGAAATATAACCGATATAAAGATAAAAGTCCAACTACCAGCTATTTCAGATATTTTATCGGCCATTTTCTCTGAAAATGTTAGATTTTGTTCTTCTTCTTTATCTACATCAATGGCTATTGATGAGTCGGCAAGCAGATCTATAATATCCTCTTTATCTTGTTTTTCTAAGTTTTGATTTAAAATCATTCTAGCTATTTTTCTTTTTTCTTTTTTAGACATAGTTTCACCTTATAATTATTATGGTGATTCATGCTTTTATTTATTCAATTTAAGTCTATTAATTGTTCATCAAGGATGGAATACAAATATATTTTTGTTTTTTTGTTTGTTATATTTTCAATATAGTTTTTATAACCATTTAATTGTTTTAAGTATGCATCATCTTGTGTGTTTTTTAATTTATAATCGATAATTATGTTTTCATTTTCTTTTTCTATAAGTAAGTCGATGATACCATGATAATTTTCATTATTTTCTTCATAGAAAAATTCATATTCTTTATATATTTTTTTGGCATTATTTAGTATTTTAGTATTAATAAATGAAATCACTTTTTGTTTTTCAAAGTTATTTAGATAAGTGAAGTCTAGGTTGTTAAAGTCAATGTTTTCTAAGATACTATGCATTTTTAATCCTAGATCAATGTTTTGCTGTTCATCTTTTGTATATAATGTGTTTGTTTGTTTAGAGAATTTATTTTGAGTTAGTATTTCTTTTTGGATATTCAATTCTTTGATGATGAGAGGAGTTGTTTTGTCTTCGTCTATATTTTTTATTTTGACTGGCAGGTTATATTCTTTAGTTAGGTTTATTTTATCTAAATCTATTTGGGATAGATGTTTTTCTAATGTGGGATAGATTGAGTTTAAGAGGTGCTGGAAAGACATATATTTTAATCTGATATTATCATCTATAACTCCATCATCTTTATAGGTTATGGTTTGATTCATATTAGTGATTAGAATCATTTTTTCTCTAGCTCTAGTTAAGGCGACATAGAATAGTCTAATTCTTTCGGATATTTCTTCTTTGATATAATTATTTTTAAGAAGAGTTTTTAAGATTGTACTTTTTGGAGTCTCATCGCAGTAAGGAATGACTAATCCATATTTATCTTGAAAGTAAAAGAGACTTTTTAAATCATCGATATTGAATTTTTTATTTAATGAACTAAAATAACATATTGGAAATTCTAGTCCTTTTGAGGCGTGAATGGTCATGATTTTTACAGAGTTTGAATCTTCTTTATTGAGTGCGAGTTTGATATCTAATCCATCTTCTAATACTTCATTTAAATAATTATAAAAGTCTTTTAAGTCATAGCCTAATTTATCACAGTTTTGGGAAACTTTTATTAAGGAGTCGATGATGGTAATTCTTTGGTGGATGTCTTTGGCAGTTATTATTTTTTGGTAGATGTCAAAGGTATCAATGATTTCTCTCATTAATATTTCATTAGTTTTTAATGATAAATTTTCTTTTAGTTTATTTATTTTATCTATTATTTCGGTTTTATCATAGTCATTATTTTTTATATGGGTTAGTATTTCATTATCACTCATTTGAAAGAGATAACTTCTTGCGATAGATGTATATGAGTATTTATAATTTGTATCTTTTTTGGGTGATAATAAAAGGTTATAAATGTGTTTAAAAATTATTATTTCATCAGAGTTATTTATGGCTTTGTCACGGTATATAGTTATAGGGATATTTAAGTATTCAAATATTTTTTTATAAAGTTCGAAACTTGATGAGCGATCTATTAAGATGGCACAGTCTTTATATTCTAAGGATTTTGGTTTATTAGTTTCTTTATCCATGATTTGAAAATTATTTTTTATTTTTTGTTTAATATCGTTTGCGATAATAAATATTTCTATCTCAGTTTGGGTATAGGTTTTATCTTCTGGTTTTTCATAGTTTAATATTTCCATGTTATAGTTTTCTTTATTTATTTCTTCATAGGCGGTATTTCCGAAAATCATTTGATGGCTTTCAATATAGTCTGCTCCACCGATGTTTGAATTCATTATTTGGTTAAACATTTCATTGATATTATTTAAGACTTCTTTTCTTGATCTAAAGTTTTTATTTAAGTCGATTTTTAAACCATTTTTATTTTGACTATAATTTTCATATTTTGTTTTAAAAAGCTCTGGATTTGTGTGTCTAAAACGGTAAATGGACTGCTTGATGTCACCCACCATATAAACATTATTTTTTTCAATATAAGAGATAAATGTTTCTTGAATGTCGTTGGTATCTTGGTATTCATCAATTAAAATTTCATGATATTTATTTTTTAGGTTTTCTCTAATTTCTTGGTTATTTTTTAATAGATTAATGGCAAGCCTTGAAATATCAATAAATTCATAGACGTTTTTTTCTTTTTTAAATTTATTTAATCTTTCATCTAGTTTTAAAATAATATCTATTATTACTTCAGCATAGGCTTTTGTTTTATAAATATTTTGTTTGATGGTTTGGAGATTTTCTTCGGTTAATTCTTTAAGTTCTTTAATGATGTTTGATAAGGATGTTTTTAGGTTTTTTGCTTCTTCTGAACTATTTTTAGGTAGATTTGGTAGTCTATTTGGAAATGATTTTTGAATTTCATCATAATTACTGGTATGTATTAATGTATTTAATACGGTTTCTAGTTTTTCTATATAGGTTCCGTCTGTATAATAGCTTAGGCTTTTGATGATGTTTTTAATGCTTTTTTGTTTTTCTTTGATAAGATTTAGGTACTCGTCTATATACTTATTTATTTGATTTTCATTATAATAATTAGTTAAATAGTTATTTAAATATTCATCTTTATTATATAGGTTATTTAGACTATCATCTAGTTTTAAAATATTTTTTATTATTGATGAGTCATCTTTTACAGTAAAATTTGCAATGAGGTTTAGAAATTTTTGATCTTTTATTTCATAGTAATGGTTAAAGATGTCACCTATGATATGTTTTTTTTCTAAGGACATGATGCTTGCGTCAACGATTGAAAGGTTTGGTGAGATGTTTAAGTAATGACTATATTTTTTAACTAGACTTAGGGCATAAGCGTCAAAGGTTGTAATATCGGCGGTATCTACTTTATCCGCTTCACTTTGGATATTAGCTTCGATTATCTTTTTTCTTATTCTCTCTTTCATCTCAGCAGCAGCGGCGTTGGTGAATGTAAGAATTAATAAGTTATCAACACTGATACCTTGTTTGATTTTAGTTAGAACTCTTTCTGATAAGACCGCGGTTTTACCACTACCAGCACCGGCTGAAACGATGATATTTTGTCCTGATTTATCAATGGCTAGTTGTTGTTCCTTAGTCCATTTAGGCATTTTTTTCACCTCCTATAATATCTTTGAATTTTACGGTTTTTAAATCGGTAATGTCATTTTCGGTTACAAAGCACAAATCTTTGAATGGGCAATATTTACAGCTGATGTTGTCGTTATCTATTCTTTTTGGGTTTATTTTAAAGTTAGTGTTTAGAATATTATTAATAGCATTTTCGATATTTTTATTGGTAAGGTCACTTAGTTTATCGATTCCTTTTCTATCAATTAGTTTAGCATTTACATAAAAACCGTTTTTTGTGGTTTTTAGAGAGCTTATAACTTCACTATTTTGATAGGTATCGTCTATTTGGCTAATGATATTTTCATCGTTTATAGTATAACCTTTTAGTTTTAAATTTTGTTTGATGTCTTTTTCACTATCTTTACTATCTAGGGTTTTATTTGTTAAGAGAGTTTGAAGGTAAAAGCCATTTATTTTATATTTGTTTAGGCCATTTTGAGCAAGGTAAATATAGGTTGGAAGCTGCATGTTTAATCCATAATTGATATTATCTAGGGTGGCGTTTATACTTCCTGTTTTATAATCGATGATGATGGCATTTTTATCATTATATGAGAGTTTATCTATTTTTCCTTTAAATGTGATTTTAATATCTTTTGATTTATCTATTTCGATTGGTGTTTCGGTTAGATGGTTTTTATATGTACTATGTTTTTCTTGATTTTTAATTATTTCAATATCTTTATTTAAAGTTTCAAATAGTTTATCTAAATAGAAAGCTTCTTTTGGGGTTATTTGTTTATCTTTTAGAAAATCATAGTACATTTCTTTTGGATTAAAGTTGTTATTATACATTTGAGATAGGACTTCGTGGAAGAGGTTACCTATTAAAAGGGCGAAGGTTTCTTCGAAAGGTTCTAGTTTTAATATGTGTTTAGCATAGAATTTAAATGGGCATAATGCATAATTATTTAAACTTGTATAGGATAGGGTTAGGTTATTATTTAAGTATTCTTTGAGAAGATTTTTTTCGATGTGATGATATTCATTTGAGTATGAGGCATAGTTTATATTTGGATATGTAGCTAGAAGTTTATTTAGGTTAGTATTTTTTTCGTTATATTTAAAGTAATCGTCTAACATAGTACCTAGATATATTTGATTAAATTTATTTGAGTATGTAAGATTTATTTGATGGTCTTTTTGAACGTTTAAGTTTAGTTTATTTATGATGGCGGAAGGATAGTAAGTATTAAAGGTGTCTTTTAATTTATAAGAAATTGTTAGATGTGGAAATGTTTTGATGATATATTCTATTTGTTTTTGGTTTATTTTGTTTTTATCTAAGGAAGTTAAAATTCCAAGTTTTTCTTTTTCTTTATCGGTGATGATGTCATCATCTTTGTTTATGTGTGGAATAATTCCTTGATTAAAGCCTAAGATATAATAGTGATTTGTTTTATCGTTTATTTGGTTTATGTCGATTATTTGAACCGCGTTGTTTACTTTGGTTTCTATAGTGATTTCTTTTAGCTTGTTTGTTATTATTTCTAATGATATATCATCGATAATTGGAAGCCTTAATGTATTTAATACGTTAATTATTTTATTTTTTAATTCTGAATCTTTTAAAGCATCTAATGAGGTTTGAAGGTCTTTGGTTTTTATTAGTGTTTTAATAAATATCTGGACTACTTTTGAGCTATAAAGTGTATAAGGTTTATGGTTAAATGGAATATTAAAGAGGTTAAAGATTCTTATGAATTCACTTTTATAATCTTCGGTAAGACCTGATATATATATATTATTTATATCGATATTATTATTTAATTTATTAATAATAGACTGAGCGGTATATATTATTTCATCTGTTTGTGATTGAAATTCATGGATGACTGGATTTAGGTTACCTATTTCATTTTTGATGATATTAAGGTTATATTTTTTTAAGGACTTTATTAAATATGGATCGAGTTCATAAGAAATGACAGTGATATTTTTTAAATTTTGTTTGAAATAGGGATTTATTTCTATAAGGTTTGCTTCTTTTAGTTTTAAGAAGTATGGTGTTATTTCTTTACTATTTATAAAAATGTTATTTAAATATTTAATGGCGGTGTGGTAGTTTAGATTAAAATTTTTCATTAAAAAATATAAGCTTTCTGGTTTTAAAGAGCCATAGTAGTTTTTGATAAATTCTTCTTTGGTCATAAATTTTATGTTAATTAGTTTTTTTTCTTTGGATATTTGTTTTAGAATATTTTCTTTGATATAGTTTGGAGCAATAACAAGTCCTTCTTTTATATTAAGCATACTGATACCTCTTTTCTTTATTTATTATAACATGCAATGGTGGGTGTTGGACTTTTTAGACAAAGAAAAAAGCAGAAATTTTATCTGCTTAAATGATAGTACTGTCTATCTATTTTAGTTAATATTTTTTCACGCTTTCTTTTATATGAGTTTAGGACTTCTTTGATAGTTTTTGAAGGGTGGGTATAAAAGCTACTGCCTTCTAAGTATAAACCGTTTTGACAAATGCGTTCTAAATCATTCATAATGGTGTATTTATGAAAGTCATCATAAAGGTTTGGTGATATGATGTAATTGCGCTGCTTAGTTTCTATAATATCTTGGATTAACTGTGGGTTTGCTTGAATACCTTTGTTTTTCATCTTTTTTAGTAAATTTAAAACGTCAATAGTTGATATTTTAAGATGTGATGAAAAGTATGTTAGGTCATTAAACAAATCAAGCCAAGCATCTGTTACGCCATAACCACCACCAAAAACTTTTCTATCTACTCTTTCAATACCGCTATCTTTTGTTTTTTGATAACTGTTTATACAATTTTCTTTTAATAGGGCATAATAAACTTGGTCACAAACTAGGGATATGCTATTTAAGTTTCTTACTTTATCTGAGTTGAAAATTATTCTAGTGATATTTTTATAACTTTCATTATCAGTTAGTTGTTTTTTAGTTATTTGGTAACCAGTATTATTTAAAGCTATAGCATTTATAAGCTGTTTTATTCTTTTTACAGTAAAATAGTAATGGTGATCTTTTGAGTTTGAAACATAAACATAATGAGAGTCATTATTGAATCTATTATTTCTAATATCATAACATTCAAAACTATTATGTCCTTGAAATCTATAAAATTCTTTAGCTTCATTATTTATTAGTTCTTCTGATATTTGATTATATGTTGTCATATTATCCCTTTCTTTGTGGTTATATATTACATTATTTTTTTTATTTGGTCAAATTTGGTTTGACTTTTGGCTGGAGAATGTGGTAGAGTGTTTGTTAGAAAAGACGATTTATTTAAAATGACGCCAATTCTATTTGGTTTGCCATTTGAAATCGTCTTTTTTAGTACTATTTAAGATGACATAGAGAGTTAAAATAAAGGTTTAACCCTAAATACTTATTTAATTAAGATGATGCGTTGGCATCTTTTTTTGTTTTCTGATTTAATTATATCACATATTGTTATTTTTTTAAGAAAAACTAGTACAAAACAATAAAGTCTGTACTAGCCCTTTATATTTTTAAAATCATTTTTTCATCTTTGAATATACGTTTATCCATTATTTTAAGGTTTGGAGATATTTGTGGTTTAAATTCCATTTGATTTAAAACATCTTTTTCTAAGTCGATGCCTGGAGCTATTTCTATTAGTTCTGGGCCTTTTGCTGTTAGTTTAAAGACAGCTCTTTCGGTTACATAAAGAATTTCTTGTTTATTTTTGATGGCGTTTTTAGCAGAGAAAGTGATTTGCTGAACTTTTTTCACAAATTTTTTATTAGTTCCTTCATTTAAGATATTTACTTTGCCATCTTTTATTTCTTCTTTTAAGTTGCCGGCTGTAAATGTGCCCATGAATATAACTTTTTTAGTATTTTGAGTTATATTAATAAATCCACCTGGTCCAGTTACTCTTGTGCCAAATTTACTAACATTGACGTTACCTTCTTTATCTACTTCGGCAAGACCTAGTATAGCCATATCTAGTGATCCACCATTATACGCATCGAATTGTTCGGCAGTTGGAATGACTGAGTCTGGGTTAATTGCACCACCAAAGGCAACTCCACCAATTGGAATACCACCGGTTGGTCCTGATTCGACTGATAGAAATATATCATCACTTATTCCCTCTTCAGCACAGGCATTGGCAACTGAATCTGGCATACCAACTCCTAGATTGACAACATAGCCTTTTCTAAGTTCCATGGTACTTCTTCTTCCACAAACTTTTCGATTATCTAATGGTCTTATTTTAATACTTTTTAAAGCAATTTTTTTATCACCAGTTACTTCTGGACGGTATAATGGAATGTTATATTCACCTAGTGATAAATCTGGTTTTTCGACTAACACATAATCTACTAGAGATGAATGAATTAAAACATTTCTGGCTTTTAATGAATTTTTGGGAACTATTTGTTCAACCTGGACGATGACGATACCACCACTATTATGAGCGGCAATAGCCATATTATATTGTTCACCAATTACGGCTTCATGTTCTAAGGATATATTACCTTCTTCGTCAGCATAGGTTGCTTTGATGACGGCGACATTGATTGGAAATGATTTATATAATAATTGTTCATGACCATCTATATTTAGAAGTTCAACAATTGGTTTTAATTTTTTTGCTTTTTCATTGGCACAGCATCCTTCTATTCTAGGGTCGGCAAAGGTGTTTAAACCAACTTTGGTGATGACACCTAATTCATGACCGGCAATGGCTCTATAAAGATGATTTATGACACCAAGTGGCAAGGCGAAAGCTGGAAATTGATTATTTCCGATAGCATTTCCGAATACTCTTCCCATACCTAGATGAGCACATATTGCTTTAGCAACTAATCCTTTTTTAGCAAGCATATTCATACCTACTTCATCTTCTGTAAGGTTTCCTGGGCTGATGCCACAGGTTACGGTTAAGTTTTTAGGATGACCTGTTTTAACAAAGCTATCACTAATACCCTTGATGATGGCTTCGGCTGATCCAGAACCTCCAGAGCCACTGATGGCTACGGTGTCACGATCATGTATTAAATTTCTTAAGTCCCTTTTTTTTATTATTCTCATATTCTCACCATTATTATCTTAACACATTTTTTTTAGTTTATAAAGAAAAAAACAAAGCTAATTTTAACTTTGTTTTACGGTTTTTTTAGTTGTTTTCTTTTCTAATTTTGCAGCTTCTTTATTTTCTTTAAATATATCCATTAGTTCTTTTAATAGTGCACTTAGGACAATTGTAAATAGAACGGCTGGAATATATATTGCCCAGAATGAATAAGTTGTAGCTGCAGTGTTTGGTCCAAGCATTTGCAAGATAAATATAGCAATTGGGTAGTGAAGCATATAGATATGTAATGAAATACTACCTAAATAACTTAGAATGCCATTTGTATATTTATTATTTAAAGCGTTGGTTAGGCTATCTTTATTTAATAAAGTTAGTCCAATAACAATTATACATAATAAGGCAACAGTCCATCTTTCTAAACCGAACCAAGTTGGTGGATATATGGTATACCATAGAAGTAATCCGCCGGCTACAAGGTTTAAAATTGTTAGTCCAAATTTACCAGCTGAGGTAAATTTATGATCTTTTACTTTTTGGATTAGATAATATAGCATTATTCCAGCAAGCATACCCATTAAAACGAAGATTAAACCGTTATTCATACCAAATATGGCAGTTGCATCAGTTGCAGAACCACCAGTACCATTAGTTGAAGCAGTTTGCGTACCAAATGTAGACCAAGCAGTTTGTGAAGCTCTGGTATCAGTAAAGCTCCACCATCCACCTAAGAAAATAAAGATAAATGGTGCGATTATTCCTGATAGGAAATCTTCATTTTTACATAGTCCCCAATAAAGGAAATAACCAACGATAATTATGGCTGAGATAAACCAAAGAGGTCCATTTAGGTTGAAAAATTCATTGCCTAAGCTTCTAAGTCCAGCGGCATGAAAACCTAAGAATTCCCATAAACTATTAATAATCATAGTACATATTTGTTGGAAATTATAGTCTGGATAATAGAAACTAGTACAAATGATAACACCAAGAATGTAGCCAATAATTAAAACTGGAATTAAGGCTTTTATTCTTGACCAGGTGTATTCCCAAGCTTTTGATGAAGCACTTCTTTCTTTATAATCTTTATCAACATTTCTTTTTTTGAAATGAGATACCATGAAATATCCAGCGGTTATTGTAAAAATCCATAGTACTTCACTTGAGCCGAAGAACCAGTTTGATGTTTCTAGATAATAGCCATTAGCACCTTTACAAGTATTGGCAATGATGAATCCAATATGAAATCCAACGATAGCAATAGCTATTAGAAAACGCCATAATTCAATCGCACTATTTCTTTTTTTGGCTGTTTTTTCTTTCACTTTAGCCCCTCCTTCTAAGTAGTTTCCTACTATATCAATTTTATCATTATCTTTTAAAATATACAATATATTTTAAAAAACTCATATAGCAAATTATGAGTTTTATAGTTTATATTTTTTGTAATGTTTTGTGTTATTTATGTATTTCTTTTTATTTTTTAAGGATATAATTATTATAATGATTATTAATGGTGATAATAGTATTAGCACGCCAATGATAGTACCGATGATGTCTGATATAGCCATGGTTTTATGATAATTAATATAATATTCTTGAGATGTGCCATTTTCAGCTTCGACAATTATTGTTACTTTGTTATCACCTGATTTAAGGTTTTCATTATTTTTAATGGTTATTTGGGCATTTTTATCTTCTGGAGTTACTTTTATATTTAATGATTTTTGATTTGAAGTGACAAAAAGATTATTGATGGTATTATTTTTGAATTTATATTCTTTGTTATCAATGGTTATTTTTTTGATGTTATTATTGGTACTTAAGATTTTTTGTCTAATAATATTTAATTCGTAAGTTTTAGAAAGGCCAGCCATTCCTGTCACTTTAATTTGTACATTATTATTTCCAATTTTTAGTTTTTTGTTTTGTTCGTATTCTATTTTTGCACCCTGATATGTAGGGGTAGCAATGATGGTTACTTGTTCATCATAGGTTTTGAATTCCATTTTATCAGATATTTGAATTTGGTTATTATTAACGGTTAATGATTTTAAGGTGGGGTCATTTGATGGAGTACATGGGTAGGTATATATTGGCTGTCCTTGGGCGATATACTGCCCATTTTGTAATATAGCTTGGTGCCAGTGATTATTATGAATACCATAAGTTATGCCAAAACACGTTCTTGGGCTATAGACTATGCCTTCATCGGCTTTGACCATACTTATAGAGGCAAATGATACACATAATATTAAAAAGAAATTTTTCAATTTTTTCAAACTACCACCCACTTTTTCTTTCTTATAGTATACAACAAGTTTTTAAAGATATGAATAAATTTTATTTAGTTTTCTTTTTTTGATTTTGATTATATTGGCACATCCAATCATAAATATATTCATCTAAGTCAAATAGTTCATAATCAATAAATGCATTTTCGTCCCAATCATAATCTATATAATGTGTATATAATTCTTCTTTTTTTAAATCTGCTATTAACGCTTTATATTTTTTTAATTCATTTATTAAGTATTCTATATATTCTATTTTATTAATCATTTTAATTACTCCTTTTTTATAATTTTGTTCTATATTATATCATGTATAAAATTTTTTTACTATGGATTTGACATTCTTTTTTTTATTATTATAATAAATGATCAAGGTGAATGAACTATGAATGAAAATGATTTATTTAGTGGGATGAATAAGAAAGAAAAAAAGGATTTGCTTAAATTTTTAAAAGAATATTATATTGAATATAAACCTTATTTAAAGCTTGGTAATTTGAGTTTTGGGCTTGAGATGGAGTTTCTAGGCTCTGATGATATGGATGATTATTCTAATTATACACCGTTTAGTTTAGCATGTGAAGATTCTGTTGATAGGGTTAATGGTTATGAGCTTCAAAGTCCTATATTATATGATAATGAATTTAGCTGGATTATTTTAAAAAATACGTGTGATTATTTGAAGTTATTTGGCTCTTGTAATGAAAGATGTGGTGGACATATTCATTTTGGGGCGGATGTTTTTAAAGATAACTGCAATTATTTAAAGAATTTAGTATATTTATGGATGGCTTATGAAGATATAATATATAGGTTTGGAAATGGCGAGATGTTAAACACAAGGTTTGCGGCAAATACTTGGGCTAGACCAGCTTCTTGGACATTTAGACATTTTATTGATGATGATGAATATTTTAAAAGTACAGATTATTTTTTAGGAACATTTAAAAATATTACTAGAAATTTAGGTATTAATTTTAATAATTATTATGCTTTTCGTGCAAATGAAAGTTTAGATAAAAATACTATTGAAATAAGGTGTCCAAATGGAACGTTAGAGGAGGTTATTTGGCAAAATAATGTTAATTTTTTTGGGAGTTTGATTAAGGCTTCGGTTAGAGATGATTTAAATTTACTTGACTTATATTTTTTGATTAGTGAGCGTGATTACTATAATGATTTAATTTTAGAGTATGGTCATATTAATTTAGATAAAGCTTTATCTTTAGCTGATTTAATATATGATAACAATAGAGATAAGTTAGATTTTTTGAAACAATATATTAAAAATGGGAAGTATGCGAAAGGTCATTCTTTAGTTAAAAGCAAAAAATTTTGGAAATAAAATGAGGTTTTTAGTCCTCATTTTTAGTTTGTGAAATGGCCAAATTTAGCTTTTTCTTCATATATTGTTTGATATAGATGTAAGTCTTTGATGATGTTTTTTGGAGTGCATTCATTATATAACTTGGATGATGGTTCAATGTTTCCTTTATCGCTATTTATATATATGGCCAAGGGTTTATCTAGACCAATAGCATAGCTTATTTGAATTTGGCACCATTTTAGGTTATGTTTTTTTAAATATTCTTTGGCAATCTCTCTAGCTTTATATGCGCCAGATCTATCTACTTTAGATGGATCTTTTCCACTGAAAGCTCCTCCACCTACTTTAGCAAATGAGTGGTAACTATCAATAACAATTTTTCTTCCGGTTAAGCCAGCATCGCCATCAAAGCCACCAATTAAAAATTTACCGGTTGGATTAATTAGAAAATTTTCTATTTCGATGTTATAGTTTTGACATAGTTCTAGGCATTTTTCTTTAATTAAGTTATCGGTATAATCTCTATGCTTTTCATCATTTTGATAGGATACAGTAAAATATTTTATTTTTTGTAATCTCATATTTTCATCATAGTATCCAGTGATTTGAGCTTTTCCATCTGGAAGTAGATATGAACATTCTTTTCTTTTTTTATCATACCATTTACTTAATTTTTGAAGTATTACTTGAGCAAGTGGAAGCATTTCTTTGGTTTCGTTTGTGGCATAGCCAAACATCATACCTTGATCACCGGCTCCACCGATTTCATCGTTTGTTCCAAGGGCAATATCCTCACTTTGTTTACCTAAGTTATTTATTATTTGATAATTTGTGTGGTAACCAATATCTTTTAAAACACGTTTTGTAATTTTTTCTATATTTATATTAGCTTTGGATGTAACTTCTCCTGTGATAAAAATTTTTCCTTTACCGCCCATTACTTCGATGCCACATCTTGAATGTTTATCTTCTTTTAGGTAAGCATCTAAAAGGGCATCACTGATTTGGTCACAGACTTTATCTGGATGACCACGAAATACTATTTCATTTGAATATAGTTTCATAAATTCCTCCTTCTTTAAACCTTTATAAAGAAAAAAACAAGCGAGGAACTTGCTATAGTTCCTTATCGTCCGGCTTTAGCACCTAACTTAAATAGGTTGCTGTGATTTCATAGGGCCAGTCCCTCCATCACTCTTTATAAGGTTTCAAATATATTATATCATTGATTTTTTATTTTGTGTTTGTTTTTAGAAAAAATCATCAAAGTCCATGTTATCAAAGGCTGTCAATTCTTCTAACCAATCTTCCATATTTTCTTTAATAGATAGACATAAATCATCATAAGTATCTTTATCTATGTGATTTAATTCATACATACATTTATAAAATTTTTTTATGCTTGTGGCATTTTCTTTAATTGATGTTATACTGGCCCATAAGCATTTATGAATAAACCAATCACCTAGGAATAAGTCTATTTCTTTGGCACCATCTTCCATTTTGATGACGTCAAAATAGTTTAAATAGGTATTTAAGTAAAATTTAATATTATTTAAATGCTTATTTATGGTTTTTTGTGAAAGTTTTTGTTTGTTCATTTCGTTTTTAAATTCTTTTAAAAATCTTTCATTTCTTTTAATGTTTTTTTGAACATTTTTTTCATATTTTTCATAATCATCCATGTTTTTCTCCTTTTAAATATTTTTCTACTAGTTTTTGAGCTTTTTGTATACCTTTTTCTGATAGAGTAAGAGTTTTTCCTCTTTTTCTTTGATATATATAGTCTTTTTCTTCTAACAAGTTTAGTATATCAAAGTGATAACCTTTCCAGTTGTTTTTTATTTTTGTTTTTTGTAGGTGATTATTTTGATCATATTTATATCCATCTTCTTCCCATGCAGTTAGATATAGAAGAAGGATGGTTAGTTCTTCTATGTTTTTGTCCATTTTTACCTCCTTATAAGTGATAGTATTTCATTAGTTCATTATATTGTTTATCAGCCAAGTTTGAAAATTCTGGTCCAAATGATATGTTTACTGTTTGAATTAATCCATCGTAAATTAGATTTTCTTTAAATGGAATGATGGTAGTTGTAACAAATGTTGGAAATTTACTATATGAAATTACTTTGTCAATGTTATCATATAATCCTTTGACCATATATGTTTTATCGTTAGTCATTAATGGGGTATATTCTTTTTCAAAGCGGTCTATGATAAAATTAGTTCTTATGCCCTTTTTAAATTCTAAAACAAGTTTTATTTCATCTTGATTAAATTTATAAGGATTGTCTTTAGTGAATTGATCAATAATGGTATCTTTATTTTCCCAGAGTTTTTCGATAATTTGACTCATGACTTTGGTGTTTTTACCTTTTTGCTTTATAACGTTATATTTTGAATCTATTTGATATTTTTTATTTGTATAATTTAATAATGAAAAATATAGTTTATAAAATAATTTTGCATCTTTTAGATTAATATGAGCATTTGTTTGTCTAACATATCTTTTTTGTTTTTTTATTTCATTTTGCAATTGAATTTTTTTATATTCTTTAAGTTCATTTGGAGTTAGACCATTTAATGCACCTGATGGCATTTCATCCATGGCTTTATCCATTAATTTAAAGAAATTTGTGAGGTCAATATTTTTTAAGGCTGGAATATCTGTAATTGCATTTTTTAGAGATTTTCTATCTAAATTTAACAAGGCATATTCATTGA
Organism: uncultured Bacilli bacterium; assembly: GCA_944358415.1. Classification (GTDB taxonomy): domain Bacteria; phylum Bacillota_I; class Bacilli_A; order RF39; family UBA660; genus Coprosoma. The sequence continues at coordinate 25,243 of CALVRA010000001.1, forward strand.
TAGGTTCAATAGCTGAGAAAGAGAAGAATGGTAGTTTATATAATTCGTCATGAAATTTTTTTATGGTTTTATTATTCAAATTAAATTCATTATAAAAATTTGATATATAGTCTTTTGGGGTTAATTTTGGGAAAGCTCCGACACCTTGCTTTTGTCTAGCTTTGGCTAGTTCATCTTTTAGGTGGTAGTAATCATTGAATATTAGCATTTCTACATATTGATTTAATGATTCAATATATTCTGGTTCAATGGTAACATAATATTTAAATACTCTATCATTATGTATATGATTATATATTGTTTCATTTGTTTCTTGTAAAAGTGTAGGAAAAAGTTCAATGACTGGTGGCACGAGAAATGTTCCTTGAATTTTACAAAAGCTAACTAGAATTTCATTAATTTTTGTTTTATGTTTAACTTCTAGCCATTTTACCATGGGGAGAGCTTTTTTGATGTTTTCTAAGGCTTCTTCATATATTTCTATATCATTGGTTATTTCATAGTTAATTAAGAATTTCTTATGTAATGTTGTTCTTTCCCAGTCGTATTTGTTTTCTAGATATTCTTTATCGTTATTTAAATACATTTGAAGATATTTTAATTCTCTAAATGTACATATATCAATGATGTTTTGAGGATTTTCATATACTTTATATATTTCTTTTATCATTTGCTTTTTGGTTATTTTTTCATAGTCTTTAAAGTTTTCTACTACTCTTGTATATATATCAAATACAAATTCTTTGCGGTAGTGATTAATTTCTTCAAATATTTTCATATTTTACTCCTTTTCATTAAATATTTTGTCTAATCTTACTCTATCATACATGTCATACAAGTATTGAATATCGTCTATTTCGATTCCACATTCTTTTAAGTTTTCTTTTCTTTGATTATATAATTTATCAATTAGCTCTTTATAATTTATGCCGTGGTGTATTTCATCATGACACAAACTACAAAGTGAAACGATGTTTGCTTCAATATCTAAACTATATGGAAATAGATATTCAAATTCTAAGGGGATTAAATGGTGTCCCAAAATATATGGTTTACCATTTGATTTATTTATAAAAGTTTGATGATTTGGATTTAGTTCACATTTATAGTTAGCTTTTTCTAAGGCTCTTTTTTTGACTAAGGCATCTCTTGATGTTTGTTTTAATGTTTGTTTGGTTTTAGTGTTTGTTTTCTTTTTAGGTTTATAGATTATTTTATTAGATGAAGAATTTTCTTTTTTTATATCTTGCATAATCATTTCATTTTCTTTATATTTTAAATAATTTGTTTCAAGAGCAAATATTATTTTTTTTAGTTTTTCTAGTCTATAGCCAACATCTATTTTTCTTGTTTTTATTTCTAATTTAGGATTTAAATGATTCCAATCAATATCGTTTGTTTTTCTTTCAAAAAATTCTTTTTTTCCATTTAGTTGGCCAAGTGAACTTGCAATTGTTGGAATCATATCAATATAATATTTTAACATTTCTGGATAGTTATCTTGGATATAGTCATATAAAACTATTAAGTTTCTTATAAGATTTTCAAGGTTAAAATTAGTAAAGTTTTTTTCTTTTCGAAATTTATTTATTTGCTTTTGATTTAGATTAAATTCCTCTTTTAAAGCGTTATTAATAAAGCGTCCTTCGGAAAGTTTGAATAGATCTTCAATCTCTAATTGATTTATGGTGATTTCTTTATTTTTTATTTTTTCTTTTAATGTTTCTAACTGCATAAATACTCCTTTTGGTTTTATGTTATCACAGTTACATTTTATATTCAAGATGATTGTAAAAATTATGCATTTATTAGATTTAAAAACCAAACTTTATAATGGTTTGGTTTTTGTTTTTACTGGTTTTTTATTTGATTCGATGAACCAATAGGCATCTAATACTGATGGAAATATGGCATCATATAAGCAGTGTACTCCTTTATTTTCGGCATAATATATTTCACTTAGATTATTAGCTATTCTATAGTTTTCTAGCTGTTTAAAGATTTGAGTTTGCATTTTTTGAGGAACTAGGACATCGTTTTGTCCTTGAATACAAAATATAGGAATATCTAAAGAGGCAATGTTAGTTAAGAAGTTTTTAGAAAATTCTTTGACTTCTTTTAATGTTGATGGTCCCTCAACGGCATTGCCTAATCTAAATTGTTTTCCGTTTTCCACAGCATTTTTCTTATTTATTAAAAATTCTGCTTCTTTTGGAGGATTAATAAATGAATATTCAAAGGTATAAAGTGGGGAAAATAAGGTTAAGGAATTTGCTTTTTCTTTGTTTTCTTTTAAATATAGACCTAGGACAACGGTACCCATACATGTTCCTACGTAGTCAATTGTGTGAAATTCTTTTTTGATTTTTTTTGGTAATTTTTTCATGACTTCTTCTAAGTCATCTTTCATTTTAATAAAAGATAAATCTTGAATTGGAGGTCTATTTACTATATCTTTTATTTTAGGATATTTATTTATTAATTTATTTAGGGTTTGTTTATCTTTAGCTAACTCGGCTTTAATTATTATGTTTATATCTTTATTAGGAACATCTAATGAATTTAATGTTTTGCTTAATGCATATATATCAATATTTTTTCCACTTTCTCCATGGTTTCTTTGGTCAATTCTTAAAATAGCGTAATCATGTTTTAAGAGATTTGTTAGATAATCATAGTTACCCAAGGGATTAAAATATATCTTTTGTTGATTTTTTATTTCTTTGATACCTCTTTCGTGTCTATCATATCCACCACTATGAAGCATGACTATTAGGTTATCTGAGTCTATATTTCCTTCTATTTGTCCTTTAATTATTAAGCCATCTGACATTTCAAATTCTAATTTTTTATACATTTAGTATTTCTCCTATCATATTTTCTAAGCATAAACTTTCAAAATAATTATTTTGTTTAATGTAGTTAAGCCATGATGTTATAGCATTTTTAATTGTTTGATTTGATTTTTTATAAGTTATTTTTAGAATAAGATTTAACCAGTAATAAATATTGATTAGTTTATTATTATCTAGATTATCAGTATCTTTTAGGGCATTAATAATGGCTTTAATTATTATAAATGAATTTGAATAATTTTTATTCTTTATTTTTATTTTTAAATCATTAATAAAGTCATCTAATGTTTCTAAATAATTATCATCTAAAGTAAGACTATTATAAAGATTATTAAAGTAGTAGTTATAGGGCTGTGATGGCATATATTTGATGAAATGTTGTTCAAACTCTGTTTTATTGAAATATGGCTCTTTTAAAAGATATTGTTTTAATTCCTCGGCTGGTATTTGACTGATAGTTTTTCTTATGCTTTGGGTTTTCTTTGGAATTTTTCTTTTTAGAGTTATATTTTTATAATTGTTAGTAAATATAGATAGGATGGTGGCAAATTCATGTTTACAATTAAAGTCACATGGGCAGGTGCATGACATTATTAAATCATTTCTGAAAAATTCTATTTTAACTTTATATTCAAATGTACCTTTTACTTTGGCAAAGTATGTGTTTTTATTTCTTAAGCAGGAAATGACATTACCTTTTTCAAAATAATCTAAGCCTCTTTGTTTAATTGTTTCGTTAAATTCATAGTGGGTTAGGTCATCTATTTGTTTTAATTTAAGGTTCATGATATCATCCTTTCTATTTTGTCATATATATCACAGTATTATATAGTTTTTACTTATTAATGTTATTATAAAATTCCGACTATTTATTGATGCTTTTTTCTTGGTATAATGCATATTTACTTTTTTTAGGTGTTTTTTATTTCTTGTAATTCTTTATTTTGAATGTTATTTAATTTTTTTAAGCGATCTTTAAACATGTAATAATTTTATAATGATTTAGAGGCTGACTCTTTTGGTCTAATGTCATATCCTTGATAAGTGATATAATGCTTTATATACAAGTTTCCTTGTTTTTGATTAATTACATTATTAATAAACCAATTAATTTTTTTATATTCTTTTTCTGTAAAAGCCATGAAGATATAAATTACTTTATAATAATCATCTTGAGTATCTAATAGTTCTTTAAGATACTTTTTATTCATAAAATTTCCTGGGTGTAAATGTCAATACTAAAATGTACAAAAATGGGAATTAAAGACCCAAAAATATCATTGATAATTATAAGTATCAAGATAATACTTTTAAAACTTATTATTGAATAAATAATATTGTGCTTGGTAAAAAATTATAAATATTTATGTTGCTTAAGAAAATTAGTTGATATATAAAATGTCTACTAATAATGTACATTATATTTAGCTTTCTTTGGTGGCAGATAATATTCTATAAATAAGGTGGCATATAGTTAGCCCATAGTTTATACAGAATGCTTTTTCTATATCAGTAAAAGTTTTTCTTTCTTTAATACTTTTTTCATCTGCATGCCTAAAACATTGTGTGTTTTTTCTAAAAGTTTTTACAATTTCATCAGTAATATATCCCAAAGAATACGAACTATAATCGAGTGTTATAAATTTACCATTGACTTTAAGCATATTTTCTATTGCATTACATATAGTTTGTAATTTTTCATCACTTTCCATATTTTCAAAGCAAGCTTTTCTTGTTGATATTGTTTTAAATATTTTATTTAAATCTAAGTCAGCTTTAATCAAATTATCATCACTTTTTTTAAATCGTATATTATCAATTAGTCGTCTTCTACTTTCCCATGTTACATTGTTAAAATTATCAACTCCATAAACTTGTTTGGCCTTAAGTCTAACATTATTATTTGAAAATGTTTCTAAATCTGTTGGTCTTGCCAAAAAATCAGGAAATTCAACAATAGTATAACCATTTGAATATAAATAATAACATATCAAAATAAATTCCACTAATTCATAATTATAATATTTATTTTTAGGCTGAACTAACCTTTTAAAGGTTTGAATGGCATCTTCTTCGTCATAAACTTCATAACTATCCCAATTACTTTTTATTCCCCCAGTATTATTAACTATATCAAAATATTTTTCATAAGCTCCTAGTTTCTTATTAGAAGCATTGCTAATAAAGTAAGTCCATAAATCAATCATAATAAGTCCTCCTAATAATGTTTATCATCTCATCATACTACCCTTATAATCAAAAAAGCATAGTAGTTACAATGTCTACTAAGCTTTTCTATCTTAAAGTCTATTCGACTTTTTTCCATTCTGGGGCGGAATATCGGGATCGAACCGATGCATAACGGAACCACAATCCGCCGTGTTAACCACTTCACCAATTCCGCCATTTGAAAAGACAAATATATTTTATCAATAAATCTGCCTTTTTTCAAGTCATTTTGTGTGATTTATCTAAAATGTTACTCATTATCCATAGATAGTAACATTTTAATATCATCTTCAGTAAGTTTAGAAAAGTTATTTTCGTTACTGTTTTCATTATCTATTAATAATTCGGCAAGTTTTCTTTTTTTGTTTTGTAGTTCTAGAATTCTTTCTTCAATAGTTCCTTTAGTAATTAGTCTAATAACTTCGACAGTGTTTTTTTGACCAATACGATGGGCTCTATCGGTTGCTTGATTTTCGACCTGCGGGTTCCACCATAAATCTAAATGAATTACTACGGTGGCAGAAGTTAAGTTTAATCCTGTACCTCCAGCTTTTAAGGTTATGATAAAGACATCAGTATCATCATGGTTAAATTTTTCAACTAATTCCATACGTTTTTTAGAAGATACTGATCCATCTATATAATATGATGATATGCCTATATTGTTTAATTTAGGTATTATTAAATCTAAAGCTTTTTTATAGGTTGTGAATATCAACATTTTATGACCATTGGCTTTGGTTTCTTCTACTATTTTTAAAAGCTCTTCTATTTTAGCACTTTCACCTTTATAGTTATCAAAGATGATTGATGGGTCAATACAGATTTGTCTTAGTTTGGTTAGTAACTGCAGAATTTTAAACCTAGCTTTAGTCCAGCCTTCTAGTTTGATAAGTTCATCTAGTTCCTCTTTAGTTTTTTGGACTTCGGCCATGTATACTTTTTTCTGGGTTTTACCTAAGTCGATATAAATGTTATTTTCTAATTTATCAGGTAAGTCTTTGACAACATCTTTTTTCTTTCTTCTTAGGATAAAGTATTTTATTTGCGTATTTAATCTATTTAAGTTACTATTTTCTTTATCTAATTCTTTGACATTATATAAGGTTTGAAATTTATCACGGTTAGCTAAGTAACCTGGCATGATGAAATCAAAGATACTCCAAAGTTCAAGTAAGCTATTTTCAATAGGGGTACCTGTTAGGGCAAATTTTACTTTGGCATTCAAACTCTTAACGGCTTTAGCTATACCAGTATTTGGGTTTTTAATATTTTGAGCTTCATCGATGGCAATTAGTTCAAAGGACATTTGTTCATATTTTTCTAAGTCGTTTCTAATTAAACCATAAGATGTTATCATGATGTTTGTGTTATCTATGTTATCTAATTCATTTAATCTTTGGGTTTTATTTTCGGCAAAAACTTTATATTTCAGTTCTGAGCCAAATTTATCAAATTCTTTTTGCCAGTTGTAGACTAGGGAAGTAGGGGTAACGATTAGAATTTTGGCTTTGGGATTTTCTTTAATGATTAGTTTAATTAAATAGATTAATTGAATTGATTTTCCTAAGCCCATTTCATCAGCTAAAATTCCACCAAAACCTGATTTATATACATTGTATAGCCATTTGACGCCTGTTACTTGATAATCTCTTAATACTTTTAATTCTTTTTTATCTAATGGAATGTCTTTATCTTTATAAGTTTTAAATTGTTTTATAAGGTTATCAAAATTATCATTAGTTGATATTAGGCTATGGTAACTATTTTTTAAGCTATCTAGATAGAGTGCGCGATATTTGGGGATAGTTCCAAGACCTTCAGTTATTTCTTTTTTGGTTAGGTCTAATTCATCTGTGAGTTCTCCTAGGTTTTGTAGGTTTTTGTCTGTATTTAGGTCAATAATTGATCCATTTTTTAAACGGTGGTAGTGTTTTTTTGCTTTAAGTGATGATAGAATGTCAGTTAGTTCTGTTTGTTCGATGCCATCTAGATTGAAATTATAAGATAAGATATTATCTTTACCGATAGAGAAGGTGACACTATTTTGAGTTTGCTTGACGATATTTGTATCTTTTATTTTCTTTGAGGTAAATACTTCGTATTCTTCGCTTATTTCATAGATTCCTTTTTCTAAAAATTCGCCGATTTCATCAATGTCTTCTAGCGTTATATGCGTTTGATTTACAGTGAAACCAAAATCTGATAATCTTTGGAGAATATTACCTTCGAATTCGGTATCACGAGATATAGTTGGATCTTTGGAAAAATAGTCAATTTCTTTATTGCTGTATGTTAGTTTGATTTGACATTCGATAGCGCTATAATAAAAATCAAAGTAAAGTTTAACTGTAGGTTTTGTGGGCATGGTTATTTCAGTAATATTTTCATCTAAATGAATATTTTCTTTTAATAATGATAAAAGACCGCCAGTAAATTTACCTAAATCTTTTTTAGAAAACATAAAACTTTCTATGTTGTTATCTTCCATTTGACGGTATAGTTTAAAGATATTTTTATCTACTTTATATATATTTTTACTATCAAAAAAATAATTTTTACCATCAATAACCGATCTTAGGTCATTCATATTATCAATGCTGAGACTATAGGTGTTTTCGGTTTTTGTTAAGTTGATATTGAAGGGATTTTCTTCTTTATATCCATGATATGTTTGACCGTCTAGTGTAAAAGTTTTATCTTTTAAGACTTCCATAAAACCATCAATGTCATCTTCGGTTATAATACACTCATAATGACCATTTTGAAATATATGAATATTATAGTCTAAGATTTTTTTATCAATTTTATCGAAGTAATACTCATTTGGGTCGTATGTTAGTTTGGTGGAAATTTTATATGGTCTATTTTGTGAATAGGCATACATGAAGTTACGATATTTATTATTTAGAGTATATGGTCTATCTAGGCCTATTTTATATGATACTTTTAAGAAATTGTTATAGTAATAGTTTTGAGCTGTTTCTATATTAATGGTTAAGAATAGTTTTTGTTTTATGGTGGATTTTTTTGGCTTATAGAAATTATCTAATATTTGTGAACCAAGATTTAATTGGTATTCCAATGGGTCAATTTCGTCATCATTAAATAGGGCGTCTTCATATTTTAATATGCAGGCAGCTATGTGTTTACAAGTATCCATTTTTCCATATTGTGGGCAGGTACATTTATAATCGTGTATTTCTTCAGTTTCCTTATTTAAAAGCAGATAAACATGATAATCAAAGTTTATTCTTTCAGAAGTTACACTAAAATAAGCTTCACGAATACCATCCTCATCTTCAATTTTGGTTAATTTAACTTTGTTTGCTTGATAATTTAAACCCTTCATAAAATCGGTTGTGCCGCAAATTCTGATTACTTTATCATATAAACGCATTTTACCACCTCAATGATTTATGATACTAAAGTTTTTTAATAAATACAATATTTTTGCCTATACTTTGAAAAATTTATTTCATAAGATATCACGAAAGGGGAAAAACAATGAATAATTATATGAATATGGGAGATATGTTTTCAAATGAGTTTATGATGGCTTATCCAGAAGCAATGCCTAAAAATAAAATGCAATATCAAGACATCGAACTTAGTAAAAAGCTAAGTAAACAAGCAGGGGACAATATGAATTTTAATAAATGTGGATATGATGGTAAGAGCAATCCAAATCAATTATACGATGTTTATAATGGTTTTATTAGAGGCAATATGTTTCCAGATTTGTTTAATCAGTATAAACTTTCTAGACCTTATGATGTAAAAGGAATGAATGAACAAGCTGAGCTTTTAACGAAGGTCGATGCTTATTCTTTTGCAGCTCACGATATAAATCTATATTTAGACACTCATCCAAATGATAGTGCGATGATTGATTTATACAATCAATATAGTGCGGATGCATGGACAGCTAAAAATGAATATGAAAGTAAGTTTGGACCACTTTTTGTAAATTCTAATGAAGGGTATCCTTGGACTTGGAATAATACACCTTGGCCATGGGAAAATAAATAGGAGGTATATATGTGGAAATATGAGAAAAAATTACAGTATCCTGTAAATATTAAGAAAAAAAATTTAAAGATGGCAAAATGTATTTTGACACAATATGGAGGTCCAGCTGGAGAGCTCGCAGCTGCATGGCAATATTTAGATCAAAGATATATTATGCCTGATGATAGGGGAAAGGCATTACTTACTGATATTGGCACCGAGGAGCTTGCCCATGTCGAAATTATATCAGCTATGCTTTATCAACTTATGAAAGGAGCAACTAAAGAGGAGTTAAAAGAGGCTGGTTTAGATAGTCAGTATGCACAGTTTGGTATGGATTTATTCCCATCAGATGCTTTTGGTAATCCATTTAACATGACACACATTAAGGTTGCAGGTGATTATATTGCGGATATTGAAAGTGATATGGGCGCTGAACAAAGGGCAAGAGCTACTTATGAGCATTTGATGGATTTGACTGACGATCCTGATATTTTAGGTCCGCTATCGTTTTTAAGGGAAAGAGAAATAGTACATTATCAGAGGTTTAAAGAGTTAAGAGATTATTATTTAAAAATTAAAAATCAAAGTTTAAAATAAAAAATTATCTAAAAAAATATATGCTATTTAATGTTTTTTATACTTGTTTTTACAAGTATTTTTTTTTATAAAAAAAGCATAATAATGATAGGTGATTATTATGCGGAAGGTACTATTTTTATTGATTTCGTTATTGGTTTTTGGATGTTCCAAAACATTGGATATTCATGGTGATATTACAGAAATTAAATATAATGATGTTTATATTAATAAAAATGATTTTAAAAAAGTTAAGGAATTAATTAGTAAGACTTATGATAAAAATGAGGATAAGGATTTAGCTAATAAATTAACAATTAAAACGACTGATGATATATATTATTTTTCTTTGAGTGATGATGAGTTAAAATATGACGGAAAAGTGGCAAGTAATACAAAGCTTAACAGTTATTTACAAAGTTTGACTAAAAAGTATACAGATAAGAATTTCTATACAATAGATTATATGAAAAATTATGAAGCAACTAACGATGATAAAACTATTTTACTGGATAAGACATCTAATTATATTATTATAAATTTTGGCGAGAAGGTAAGTAATTTGAAAATTAATGAGATGGAGTTTGAAAATGACAAGTATATGGATATTGATTTACTTTATAGTTTAGATAATGTAGATGATAGTAAGATTATTATAAGGAAAAGTATTAATTATGATAGTCCAGATATTAGAATTTCTTTTGAAAACAAGTATGGATATGTGGTTTCAATTATTCCTATTTATAATAATGATAAGGATAATGTAGAATTTAAAACTACTTTTAGGTCAAAATAAAACCTCTTATATGAGTTTTTATTAAACTGTTAATAAAGTTATAAGTTAACCTTTTATCAAGGTTCAAAAAAACCAAGTTTTATTTACTTGGTTTATGCTTTTTTCTTTAAAACAATGAATGCAGTAACCGCAACAATTACAGCAACACCACCAATTACAGCTACTAAAATTATACTATCTGATGTTTTTGGGTTAGTTGCTTCATCTTTAATATCTTCTTGATCTTTTAACTCTAAACTATCAATCGCTTTTAAAATGTCTTCAGCATATTGATCAACTTCTTTTTGTTCAGTAATGTTTTTATTCCAATCAACTTTGTTGATTGCATCTTCTACTAAACTAAAGTTTTTGTAGTCGTTTTTATTTAATTTGTTTGCTTTATCAATAGCTTCTTCTACTTTGCTATAATCAGCTTTTTTATAAGCTATTGTGACAGTTCCATCTTCATTTGTAGTTACTATTTGGTCTTCATTTACAGTAACTTGATCTAATATTTCTTTAGGGAATGTTCCGCCTTCAACGGTTGTTGTAGCACCTGTGTTAGTTGTTGGTATTGTTTGATAAGTACCACCTTTAATTGTTAATTTACCAGAATTTTTAATATTTGTATTAACTTTGCCAGTTTGGGCTTTACTTGTATCATTGATAGTAATATCTGAGCTATTAGCAATACTAATACCTTTGGTACTGTTAATAGTGTGTCCATTTAAATCAATGTTAATTTCTTTTCGGCTAATTGAAATGCTACTAGTTTCATTAGTGTCAGCTAATAATTTAACGTTAATGCCTTTAGAATCTAAAGGTACACTATTAAGGGCATTTTTTAAATTCGTCCAATATGAATTTGTTGATTCTACATAGACATTAGCATTTTTCATTTCACCTTTTAAATCTAATTGGCCATTTCCAATTTTAACTCCACCAGTTCCAACAGTTAAAGTTCTTTCTTTAGGAATTACTACTGTAATGCCTTCAGGTATTATTAAAGCACTACTATAGTCAACATCAATAATTACTTTAGTTCCTTTAACACTATTAGCAATAATTGAACCGTTTGTGTTATTGTGATTAGTTTTAGCAGTTATTTCTCCACTATAAGATTGAACTGTTCCATTATTATTTCCTGTAGATGTTTTACCAGTAATAGTTGAATCACTAATATTAACTGTTTGCGTAGTTGTTGTACTGTTAAGTCTTTCAGTTCCTAGAAAATAAAGCCCTGTAATTGTTGAATTTTTAATAGTAATATCTGAATTTTTATTAGCACTAGCACCGCTTCGTGCGAATATGGCATAGTCTTTTTCGGCAACAACTTTTGTATTATCTACTTTAGCAGTTCCCCAGTTTTGAATAGCACCAGTAAAACCGATTTCTTTGTCCAAAGAGTTTCCCACATGAGTAGAAATAACAGTTGAATTTTTAACAGTTAAATTACCATAATGTTCTCCTTCTTCATCTTTACTACTAGTTGCATCATTTTTAATAGTAGCAAAAGCACTTTCAGCTGTTATGCCATCTACTTCCATTGTGCCTAAGTTTCTAAGGCAAGATGAAGTATTTGATGGACAACTTATTTTACCTTTATTGCTTCCGGTATCGATTATTTTAACAGTACCTCTATTATCAACAAGATAATCATCAGTTGGTCCTGTTAAGGTATGACCATTTAGGTCAATTGTAAGGCTTTCGCCTTCATTAATGACGTGCCTTTTTGATAAAGTTACGTCTTCAGTTAGTTTGATTACATTACCACTTTGCATACCATCGAAAGATGTGGCTGCTTTTACGGCAAATGGCAAAGTAATAAACAATGCAATAAACCCTAAAGAAAATATTTTCTTTTTCATTTTTCTACACTCCTCTCTATAATTAAGTATACCCTTTTTTCTACTTTTTTACAATTATTTTTTTGTTTGAAATTCTTTTTTTAGATAGAAGTGTTAAATAAAGTGACGAATAAAAAAGCATAGCAATATATAGCAATAAATATAATGATAATTTTAATATAATCATACAAAATTTCAATGATATTGCCCATAAGTCATAAAGTATAACAGAACCTACATAAAATAAAACTTTCCTTTTTATTGGAAAGTTTATTTAGGATTTTTCTTGTTTTCGTATTTTTTTCTTTCATTGGTGTTTAGAATTTTCTTTCTTAATCTATAGGTTGCAGGGGTTACTTCGACTAATTCATCTTCATTGATATAGTCTAGGCAAACTTCTAAACTCATTTCTCTTGGCCTTTTTAAGACTACAGTATGATCTTTATTCGCACTTCTAGTGTTTGTTAGTTGTTTACCTTTAGTAACGTTAACAGCTAAGTCGTTTTCATGGTTATTTTCACCAACTATCATACCCTCATAAACATCTGTTCCTGGTTCAATAAACATAACGCCTCTATCTTCTAGGGAACCTAGGGCATAGGCTGTAGCTTTGCCATTATCAATAGAAACAAGGACTCCGGCTTTTCTTTCACCAATATTACTTGCAGTAATTGGCTCATAAGATTTAAAGGCATGAGATAATATTCCATAACCTTTAGTTAAGGTCATAAATTCAGTTGTAAAGCCAATTAATCCTCTTGATGGAATGGTATATAAAAGTTTTGTCTGATTATCAAAAGGAGTCATATTTTCCATTGTTCCACCACGGTTACCTAATGATTCAATGACTGGTCCAACATATTCTTCTGGGACTTCGATTTCAACATCTTCAAAGGGTTCACATTTTATGTCATCTATTTCTTTGACAATGATTTGTGGTTTTGATACTTCTAGTTCATATCCTTCTCTTCGCATTGTTTCAATTAATATTGATAGGTGAAGTTCACCTCTACCAGATACCATCCATGACTCAGAGTCTATTTGTTTTACTTTTAAGGATACATCTTTTTCAGTTTCTTTGATTAATCTATCTTCTATTTGTCTTGCGGTTAGAAATTTTCCATCTCTACCATTAAATGGACTGGTATTTACACCAAAGGTCATTTGTAAGGTTGGTTCATCAATTCTAAGTGGTTCAAGTGCTTCTTCGTGTCCAACTTCACATACTGTTTCACCAACTGATATATCAGGTAAACCAGCTATAGCGACAATGTCTCCAGCATGAGCTTCTTCAACTTCTATTTTATTTAGTCCTAGATAACCAAATATTTTTTGAATTCTAAACTGTTTTTTTGTACCATCTAAACGCATACATGTTACTGTAGAATTTACTTTGATATGTCCTCTTTTAACGACACCGATACCGATTCTTCCTACAAAATCATTATAATCAAGTAGGGCAGGTTGAAATTGGAAAGGTCCATTTTCATCAACATTTGGCTCTGGTATATTTTCAATAACGGCATCTAATATTGGATCCATGGTCTTGGCTTGAGTATTTAAATCAGAAGATGTAGAAGAGGTTCCATTTAGGGCAGATGCATATAATACTGGGAAGTCTAATTGTTCAATGGAAGCGCCTAATTCAATGAATAAATCCATGACTTCATCGACAACTTTTTCTGGTCTAGCAGATGGTTTATCGATTTTATTGACAACTACTATTGGAGTTACGCCAGCAGCTAGAGCTTTTTTTAGTACAAATCTAGTTTGAGGCATGGTTCCTTCATAGGCATCAACAACTAATAAAACACCATCAACCATATTCATTATTCTTTCAACTTCACCGCCAAAGTCAGCATGTCCTGGAGTATCTAAGATGTTTATTTTATATCCTTTATAATTAATGGCAGTTGTTTTTGCTAAAATGGTTATTCCGCGTTCTTTTTCTAGGGCATTTGAATCCATGACTCTTTTTCCTATTTCTTCGTTTTCTCTAAATGTTCCTGACTGTTTTAATAATTGATCGACGAGTGTTGTTTTACCATGATCGACATGGGCAATTATTGCAATATTTCTCTGTTTCATACAAATCCCTCTTTTCACACTAGGAACAATTATAACACTTATGTATTTAATTGTAAATAAATTTTTGTTTTAAGATTGTTTGCGTTTTAGTGTGGAAAAGTTATTTATTAATCTAATTATTATTCTAATGGTCCATACAAAGAAACTTCCAATATATAAATCATTAATAGCATCTTCTCTTTTAGAAAAGTAATTTGATTTTAAAATCATTTTATTTCTAAGTGAGAGAAGATTTAATATTTTTAAATCATCAAAGGTAATTATTTGACATCTTTTTTCTACTTCTGAGCAAGTAAATAGTTTACAAGTGAGATTTTTGGTTTTACAACCTTTTTCACTTTGATATTTGCACATTCTACAGCATCCATTTATAGTACCATTATTTAATTTTTGCTGGACGTAGCACTTATTATTTTTAAAACCACATATATTTTTATTATTATAATGGTTATCTATTTGCGTGCATGCTTCATCATAAATATATGTTATTCTTTCTTTTCTTTTTTTAATATTTAAAGCTGTAATGGGTTTTATTTCTTTATAGTCGGTTTCTACTTTAAAATATATTTTTTTAAAGATAAATGATTTATAAAAAAAGAGCTTTCGATAAAATTTATCTAAAGCTTTTTGGTCTTTTATTTTTAATATTTTAAGCATCAATTCCACCGAAGTAGTTTCTCAATATATAATCAAAAGATATTTTGACATCTGGAAAAACTGACATTTCTTCTAAATCATGTCTTGAAAACCAACCAATATCATTACTTTCATCACTTACTTTTAATGGTTCTTCTGGGTTGTTTGGTTTTCCAACATAAACTATATCAACCATTCTATCACCATTATCTTTTCTATTATATTGGATACCTAATGGTCTTATTAAATCATCTTCTCTTGGGAAGTGCTCACCAATTAAAGTTGTTTTTATGCCTGTTTCTTCATAGACTTCTCTAGTGGCAGCTTCTTCTGGGGTTTCATTATCTTCGATATGTCCACCAGGCTGAAGCCATTTATTATATTTTTTGTGTTTGACAAGTAATAATTTTTTATTATTTGGATTAATTATATATGCAGATGCGCAAAAATGTCTCATATTATCACCTTTGTCATTATAGCAGTTATTAAAGATAATTACTAGTTTAAGATGTCATAAGTTTTAGAATTGACATTTTTTCCGTAAACTATGAAGTTTTCTTTTAAATCAAGAGTTGCTAAAATGATATCTTGAAGTTTATAGCCTTTGACTTTTATTTCATGTTTAAGCCATTTTTCATCTTTATGCATTATTTTTAGAGATTCATAGATAATTTTTCCATCAATGATTAGGTTCGCACATAGTCCTGTTTTTTCTTTATTTATATTTAAATCTTTATTAGTCGGTTTTTGAAAATCTGGTTTAGCAAGAAAGCTTATTTTTCCATTGGCTTCCATTAAGGCATAGTCAATTTCTTGAATATCAAAGTAACCGTTAATTCTACATTCTTCTAAAAGATCGTTGATATCGAATTTCGTTTTTTTTAGATTTTTATATAATATTTTACCATCTTCGATAATGATAGTGGGGTCACCTATAAAAAATCTTCTTAGTTTGAGGTTTTTTAAAGTAAGGATAGAAACTAAATATGCGACTATTCCAAAGACTATGACGGCAATAGTGCCATGCATATAGTCAGAGTCGAGGTTTAAAGCCATTTCAGCAGCAAAGTTACCTATGGAAATACCAATGACATAGTCAAAAAGACTAAACTGAGATACTTGTTTTTTTCCAATCATTTTGGTAACAAAAAATAGGGTAACTAGAGATATTAAACATCTTAATATTACGTCTAATATTTCCATTATTTCCTTTGACATATAATCACCATTAATATTATGAGGTTAAAAAAAATAATTATACTTTTTGATAATTATTTTTCTTTATTATGTTTTTTATGGAAAGCGGCTTTATCAACGATGATGTCGGTTTTTAATATGAATATAATAACTATTATAGTTAATACTGTGTATATTATATAGCCGAGTTTTTGGTCATGAAGGGCATAGATGATAGAAGCAGTGGCAAATAATATATCAATTCCATAAATAATTAAAACTGTTGCTTTATGGGAAAAGTTTTTATTTAAAAGTTGATGATGAAGGTGAGATTTATCGGGTTTAGATATTTTTTCACCTTTTAATAACCTTCTTATAATAGCAAATACAGTATCTAGGATAGGAATAGCTAATATAAGTAATGGGATAATTAGTGAGGTTAAGGTTACACTTTTGAAACCAAGTAAGGCAATAACGGCTATCATAAAGCCCATAAATAATGAACCTGAGTCACCGGCAAAGATACTTGCTGGATGAAAGTTATGGACTAAGAAACCTAAGACAGAACCAAGCATGATGAATGTTAAAATAAAATCCAAGCCTGTTTTACCCATAATAATAGCAATTATTCCGATGGTAGCAAAGTAAATGGAGCTAATTCCAGCAGCTAAGCCATCTAACCCATCAATTAGGTTAATACAGTTAAGGCAGCCTAAGATAAAAAATATGGTAATAGGGTAGGCAAGTAATCCTAAATCTAAGTAAAAACCAAAGGCTGTAATATCTTGAATTAAAAGTTTGCCATAACAAGTTACAACGATTGCGGCCATTAATTGAGCAGCAAATTTTACGGAAGCTTTTAATGGTTTAATGTCATCAATTGCGCCGGTTAATACTATTATAAAACTTCCTATTAGTATAGAATTCATGGTACTACTAGGTTCACCAAATAAGATATAGCCAAACAGAAAACCAAAGAATATGGCAAGGCCGCCTAATCTTGGCATGGGTTTACTATGGACTTTTCTTTTATTTGGAATATCTAAAGCTCCGACATGAATAGCTATTTTTTTGATAAAAGGAATTAATAATGCGACAAATATAAATGTCGTAATTATCATTAGAAAAATGTTAGTTATTTCATTTTGTGTCATATTTTCACCTCTAGTGGTCTATATTCTACCATATTTTTATTAAGAATGCGAATTTTCATCATTTTGTTTAAATTGATATATCATACCTAATATGGCTAAAATTAAAATGATAATAATTGATATAGTGTCATTTTTGATATTTAAAAGGTTTAAGGCAGTTTCTGAGATAGTTCCAGCACCGGCTAGACTTGTCGATATAATCATTAGTGGCCGTGTGAATTTTACACCTATTATTCCAGCTATAAGTCCTGCTATGAGACTTACTATCATTTGAATATTTTCTGATAGATTTAAATTTTCACAGAAGATATAAGCAAATAGGGCACATAATAGAAAGACTCCTACTAGATATAGTTTAAAGGAAATTAAGCCTAGGGCAATAGCTAGTATTATAGATGCAATGTATACGGCAGTTTCATTTTCAATAAGATTTGGTAGGTAGGTTATACCTAAGTTAAAACCGATGATTAGTCCTAATACAGCAATTAATCCTTTATTTAGTTTATAGCCAAAGAAACAGGTTATGATGGCTATTATAAGAGTTATAATATTTACTATATTCATTTAGTGTCTCCTTTCTTTTATATTATACCATAGAAAAAGACGAATTACTCGTCTTTATAAAAAACTTCATAAGCTTTATAGGCATTATATATATCAAATTTACTGGTTATTTCATAAGGTGAGTGCATTGATATGACAGGAATACCACAATCGATGACGTCAGTTCCTTTATCAGCTAAGATATAGGCGATGGTTCCACCGCCACCGATACCTATTTTACCCATTTCACTATTTTGATAGGCAATATTATTTTTTTCAAATAAATTTCTGATATATCCGACGTATTCAGCATTAGCGTCTGAGGCACCGCCTTTAGATGCACTACCGGTATATTTAATTACTGAGATACCATGACCAATATATGATTCATTATTTTTTTCATAAATGTTTGGATAGTTTGGATTATAAGCTCCTGTGACATCAGCAGATAAAACTTTAGTATTTTGGAATATTTCATCTAATAGTCCTGGTTTATTACCGATGGTTTTATTTAATATTTCACTTAAAAAGTATTCAAATGATCTTGATGACATCCCAGTGTTTCCCATACTACCAATTTCTTCTTTATCTGCCAAAAGACAAATAGCGGTTCTTTTAGGATTATTTATATTTAATAAGGCTTTTAAACTAGTGTAGGCACAGACTCTATCATCTTGACCATATCCTGCGACTAAGCTTTGATCGAAACCTAAGCTTTTGGCTTTCATGGCAGGGGTAAATTCAATTTCACTACTGACGAAGTCTCTTTCAACGATACCATATTTTTGATTTAAAATATTTAAGATGTTTAGTTTAACTTTTTCGGATATTTCTTCATCGGTTTCATAAGGAATGCTTCCGACTAAAATATTTAAGTCTTCACCACTTATTGCTTCTTCTAATTTCTTTTTATCTTGCTGTTTTGATAGGTGAGGGAGCAAGTCGGCAATAGTGAATATTGGTTCATCATCTTTTTCACCAATATTTATTTCAATTTTTTTATCTTTAGTGACGATGACACCATGCATGCTTAATGGGATATTGACCCACTGATATTTTTTTATACCACCATAATAATGAGTTTTAAATAAAGCTAAGTCTTCTGATTCATATAATGGATTTGGTTTTAAATCTAATCTTGGACTATCAATATGTGAACCTATTATATTAAATCCATTTTTTAAATCATCTGAGCCAATAACAGCTGCATAGATATTTTTATGTCTATTAATATAGTATATTTTGTCGCCAGCTTTAAAGTTTTCTTTTTCTTTTATGTCTTGAAAATTATTTTCTTCTAAGATTTTTTTGAATTCTTTGACGCATTCTCTTTCGGTTTTGGCTTTATTTAAAAATGATATATAGTTGCGTGCAAAATTTTGTATTTGATTTATGTCTATATTCATTTCCCAGCCATTTTGTTTTTTTCTAAACAGTTTTTCTTTTAAGTTTTTTGCTTGTTCCATAGAAATCCCCTTTCTAATTTTTATTATGGACTAATAACGTTTATTTAAACCACTTTCTAGTAAAGGAATATTTTCTAGCAAAACACCGGTACCTTCAACTACGCAAGTTAATGGGCTTTCAGCTACAAATACAGGTACTTTTAGTTCATGAGAAAGCAATTGATCAATACCGTTTAATAAAGCTCCACCACCAGTTATGACAATACCTTTATCAATTATATCAGCTGATAGTTCTGGAGGTGTTTGTTCTAAGACTGATTTGGCGGTATTTACGATGATATAAGCACTTTCTCTTAGAGCTTCTTCAACTTCATCTGAGGTTAAGGTTATGGTATGAGGCAAGCCTGTGACTAAGTCTCTTCCTCTTACTTCCATTTTTTCGTTTTTTGAACCTGGAAATACGGTGCCTATTTCAAATTTTATTTCTTCAGCTGTTCTATCTCCAACTAGGAGTTTATATTTTTCTCTAATATATTTTATAATATCATTGTCAAAGGTGTTTCCAGCAATTTTGATTGATGATGAAGTTACTATTCCACCTAATGATAAAACGGCTACATCGGTTGTTCCACCACCAATATCAATGACCATATTGCCACTTGGTTTAGAAATATCCATGCCAGCTCCAACGGCAGCAACTTTTGGTTCTTCTTCTAGGTATACTTTTCTAGCTCCGGTTTTTTCAGCGGCTTCTCTGATGGCATTTTTTTCTACTTGCGTGATGTTTGATGGACAGCAAATTAGTATTCTAGGTCTTCCAAAGAAACTTTTACCGTTAACTTTTCTAATAAAGTTATTCAACATTATTTCGGTTATTTCGAAGTCAGCAATGACACCATCTTTCATAGGTCTTATGGCTCTTACTTGTCCTGGAGTTCTTCCAAGCATTTCTTTAGCGGCGGTTCCAACAGCAACCGGTCTTTTGGTTTCTTCATCAATGGCTACAACGCTTGGTTCATTTAAAACTATTCCTTGTCCTTTAATATAAATAAGAACATTAGCTGTTCCTAAATCTATTCCAATATCTTTTGAAAACATATTATCACCCTTTTTCTTAAAATATTATATCATACAAGTGGTTATTTGGGTATTAATATTGGCTTTTTTTTAATACTTTTTTTGTCACATTTTAAAAGAAAAAGAGTTTGGTTATTAATGTTAGTATCTTAAAGATTACATGGCTACATAAAATGATATTCTTTGTATATTTGTATAATACAATCTTGAATTTTATTAATTATTATATAAAATATATTATTAGGTTATATTTGACACTTTAAAATATCGCATGATAAAATTGGAATGTGGTGATTTAATGTTAAGTAAATTTGATTATAGTAAAAATTTCATTGAAAATGATGAAATATTGGTATGTCCAATATGTAAAAAGAAATTATATATTAAAGAACATTCATTAATGTGTGAAAATGCTCATAACTTTAATCTTTCAAAAAAAGGTATTACGAATCTTGTTTCACATAATCATATTAAAGAAAGCAAAATATATAATTATGATTTATTTTTCAATAGAAGATGTTTCATTCAAAAAATGTTCTATCAAAAATTATATGATAAAATTGTCAGGATTATAAATAAACATTTTGATAAAAATATAAATATTTTAGATTTAGGCTGTGGAGAAGGGGCTCATACAATTAATATACTAAATAATTTAAAACTAAATTATAAGTATTATGGCTTTGATTATTCAAAAATAGCTATTCAAATGGCGAGTGATTATAATTCCAATAATAGATTTTATTTTGTAGGTGATGTTAATAATATTCCTATTAAAGATCATTCTACACATTTAATTATTGATATACTTTCACCTTATAATCAGTTAGAAGTTAAAAGAGTTTTAAAGAAAAAAGGATTATTTATTAAAGTATCTCCAGGAAAAAACTATTTAAAAGAGCTTAGATTAGCTACAGGCATATCTATTTATGATAAAGATACAGAAGTTGAACGAAATTTGGAAAAAAATTTTAAAAAAGTGCGGAAAGAGAATATTTTAATTACTTATCCTATTACTAATGAAGACTTTATGCTACTTTTAAAAATGTCGCCAATGCAAAGCGAAAAGATTTTAAATAAGCCTAATACAATTACAATTGATTTAAATATATATATTATGAATGGAGAAGAATTATGATTTCTAAATACGCAAATAAAATAAAAATCAAAAAAGATGTTTATGCAATATTTAATAGTTTAGTTATGTTACCCATTTTTGTTAACGAAAAACAATGTGCAAATATTTTAAATGGTAATATTGATAATTTAACTAATGAGGAAAAAACAGAATTTATAAAAGCCGGTATAATTATAGAAAATAAAGAAATTGATAATCAACTTTTAAATACACTAAAATCAGCACGTGAGCAATATATGAAAGAACATATCACTATAATGTATATTATTCCTACAAATACTTGTAATTTAAGATGTAAATATTGTTTTATAGGTAAACTTAATGATAAACCAATTAAAATGGAAGAAAGTACTTTGATTAAAGCCATAGAAATGTTTAATAGTCATTTAGAGAAAATAGGCGAAAAAGGGACTATATTTCTTTACGGAGCAGAGCCATTATTAAACTTTGATTTAATTAAATTAGGGGTTTTATATGTGAAAAAGCAAAATTATAATATTCAATTTTCTATGGTATCAAACGGAATACTTATAACTGAAGAAATAGCAGATTTTATAAAAAATAACAACATCTCATTAGGAATTTCCATTGATGGTCCAAAAGAAATTACTGATGAAAATAGAATATTTAAAAGTAACAACAAAAGTGTGTACGATTTTGTTTTAAACAAAATAGAGTTATTAAAAGAAAAAAACGTTGATTTTGGTTTATCAATTACAATAGCACCTATTTTTCTTGAAAATGAAGACTATTTTCTAAATTGGATTTCTAAACTAGGAGTATATAACATTAGCTATAATTTATTACATTTCACTACTAAAACGGATGAATGGAAAGAATATTATAAAAAAGCAACTAAATTTATTTATAAATCTAACAAAAAATTGTTTGATCAAGGTTTTAATGAAGATAGAATTAACAGAAAATATGATTCATTTTACAACAGAATATTTAAATTTAGTGACTGTGGAGCGATTGGTGGAAATCAAATAACTGTATGTCCAAATGGTGATATTGAAATATGTCATGGTTATTGGAATTATAAAAGAAAAATTTTACCAAACATTAATCAAATTCAATCATTTTCCGATTTATTTGATAATCCTGAATATATAAAATGGTCTAATAATATTACATTAAATAAGAAAAAATGTTTGCGTTGCCCTGCAATATATATATGTGGTGGTGGCTGTGCTATGCAAGCAAAGGATTTATTTGGTAATGAAAAGGAAATTGATAAACCATTTTGTATATATACTAAAGGAATGCTTAAAAACATATTAAAAGAGGTTTATGATGATAATATAAATTAATTGACTTCTAAGATATTATCATGATAGAATTAGCGAAAGGAGGGAAATACAATGAAAATAGCAAAAATTAGTACAACTAACAAAAAATTTAGAGCATCTAATTCTATGGCTTCTACTTGTAATTGTGGAGCTTGCAATTGCAATTGTGGTAGTGGAAGTAATTGCAGTAATGTTTTCATTTCACATGAAATAACATCATTGCTAAATGCTCAAGTCGATAACATTTTAAAAGCATAATTTAGCATCTTTTTAACACCTAAACAGCGCATTATCTTAATTGATAAATGCGCTGTTTTGTATTAAAAAAAGAGTTTAGTTACTCTTTAATTCGTCAGGCGTTTTATCAAAGCAGTTTTCTGGATTTATGTATCTGCCATCGACAGTGATTTCAAATAGGACATGATTACCTAAGTCTTTTTTTTTAGTTTGACTGGCCATCTTTACCAATTGTATTTTTTAATAAAATTTATTTGTATTTAAAGTCTTTTTCTATATTTTTACCATTTGATATATATATTGACATTTATAATTATTATATATACTAAAATTAAGGAGGTTTAGTTATGACAGGAGAAGAATTGGAAGTGAAAAAAAGAGAATTACAAGAGTTACGAAAACTTAAAGCTGAGTTGATAAAGGAACGTCAAAGATTTTTAGAGAATAGTTCAATTCAAGATTTTTTAACACTTGAAAAACGGATTAGTGAAACTAGTGAAGACTGTAATAATTTACAAAAAATAATACGAGATGGATGTCCTCACCCTATATGGTATGCGCTGAAACGTGATGTGCATACATACACAGGTAGAACTTATTTAACATGTATGTGTTTAGAATGTGGAAAAGTTAGAAAAGCTTATCCTCAAGATTTTTCAGAAGTTATATTTAAAAGTACACTTTCACCTTCTCAAGCAGTTAGTGAATGGGAAAAATTTAAAGATACATTTCCAAATACAAAAGACAAGGTTAAAACATTTACTAAAGTGATAAAATAGATAAACAGCGCATTTATCAGTTATGGTAATGCGCTGTTTTATATTAAAAAAGAGTTTAGTTACTCTTTAATTCATCAATTGTTTTATCAAAGCAGTTTTCTGGATTTATGTATTTGCCATCAATAGTTATTTCAAATAAAACATGGTTACCTAAGTCTTTTTCTAGGTTTGACTGGCCAGCTTTACCAATGACTGTGCTTTGAGCGACAGTATCGCCTTCTTTTACTGTTACTTCACTTAAGCTTTGATATGTGGTTATGACATTTGATTCATGTTCAATTGTAACGATTTTACCCATTAGTTTATCTTCTTTGACTGATGTGACGGTACCTGGTAAAACACTTACAACGTCGAAAATTTCGTTTATACCACCATAAGATGCACCACTATTTTGGATATATGTTGTATCATAGTTTATTATAGAGTTTTGCTGGGTGTTTTCATCGCTTTGGTAGTCATAGAAAGTATTTAAGGCTTTGACATTGGTGTTTGTATATGGTCTTACGATTACATTTGGGGTACTGACAACGGAAATGACATTATCATCAAATAGTCTAGAGACATAGATTAGGTCTTCTTCTGGTTTTAGATCTTGTTTTGATGTATTGGCATACATTAGACCACCAATTAGGGCAAGACTGACGGCGATGCAGACACTATAAATGACTGGTTTTTTTATTTTTAATTTTTTCATTTTTTTCACCTCTCACTATCATTTTGGATAGTTTTGGGTTTTTTATACTAAATTTTTTTTATTTCGGTATTTTGATAATAGTGTTTTAATATTTGATCATATTTATATCCTTCTTTAGCCATGCCATTAGCTCCATATTGACTCATACCAACGCCATGTCCAAAACCTTTGGTGGTGATGGTTATTTTTTCGTTGTTTTGAGTTATTGTGAAATAATTTGAGCGAAGTGAGAGTTTAGTGGCTAAGTCTCTTCCATTTAATTCTTGATTATTTATTTTTAGTTTTTTTATTCTACCAGTTGAGGTTTTTTGGGTTATTTCGATGTTTAATTTTTCATTATAAGGTAGGTTTAATTTTGTATAAAAGTCTTTTAGATCAAAGGTATATGTATCATTAAAAACAGGTGAGGCTTCATCCCATTTACTATCAACACTTCTTAGATAAGGTAATTTTGAGACAAATACTTCTTCGCTATTTTCGGTTTTGCCGACTGAGGTAGAGAAAAACATGGCATTAACTATTTGATTATTATAAGTTAGATATTCACCGCTTGTTTCTTGAATAGCTTTATTTATTTTATTTATTTTTTCTTGATAGTTTTCTTTCCAATTTGTTTTTAACTGTTCATCAGTTAGATATACTTGGTTAGCGGTGGTGTTTAATACATCATATTCTTTATCTTTAGTGGCGGTCATTTGATACATGGCATAGCTTCTTGAAGCAACTGCTTGGGCTTTTAGGGCTTCTAGTTCAAATGTGGCAGGCATTTCACCAGCGACAACTCCTTTTATATATTTTTCAAAAGGGATAGTCATTATTTGATTTGTTTTTTCATCTTTGACTCTAATTATATTATTGGTTTTATATTTGAATTTTATTTCATCTGTTTGAATGAAAATTTTGGTAAATAAAAAAGGTATTATGACTACTAATAGTGCGGTTATAATAAACTTTTTCATAACTTGTCCTTTCTATATGAATTTCGTACTTGCGAAGAAATCATAGAAAAAATTTGTGACTAAGTATGATAAAGCCATAGCGACTATTAGATATAATACCCTTGATGAGTAATATCTATTTTTTTTAAATATGCCAGATATGTTTATGCTTTCTAAAGCCCATAATGTGATGATTACTATTATTATATATATGAAACCTTTTAGTGCCATTATTCCCTATAATCGTCAAGCATTTTGATACGTTTTTTATGACGTTCTATATTACTAAAAGGAGTTTTTAGAAATACATCAGTTATGTCTTTGGCTCTAATTAATGGCATATTTCCATTTATAGCCATGATGTTGGCATCGTTATCTTGTCTTGTGTATTTAGCTTCTTTGATGTTATCTACTTTCGCGCATCTTACTTTGCTTATTTTGTTACAGGCGATACTGATTCCAATACCACTGCCACAAATAGCGATTCCTTTTTCAACTTTGCCATCACGAACGGCTTTGCCTAGTTTGAAACCATATTTTGGATAGTCATGACTGGTTTTATCATCGCAACCATAGTCAATAACAGTGTATCCTTTTTTGGTTAAATATTTTGTTAGTTTTTGTTTTAAGTCATAACCTCTATGATCACTGGCTATTCCTATCTTATTATCTGGTATGTTTAAGTCTAAGATTGTTTTTTCTTGATAATCATTTTTTACAATATCTTTTAATGAAGTTTCTTCCAATTTAATGCCCTCCTTTTAGTTTAATTATAACATTAATTTGTGAAATTTTTAAGAAAAAAACATCTACTGTTTTAGTAAATGTTTATTTTACGAATGGTAATAAAGCCATAAATCTAGCTTTTTTTACTTCGTTTGCGATATATCTTTGATGTTTAGCGCAAGCACCGGTTATTCTTCTTGGTAAGATTTTACCTTTATCTAAACTGATGTATTTTTTTACAGTATCATCTTTATAGCTTACGTGTTTACCTGCACACATTTGACATACTTTTCTTTTTCTTCTACGAAATTCTGCCATAATTAACCTCCTTAATCTAAGAAATTATCATCAATTGAGACATTGTCTCCAAAGTCTGCGAAAGGATCATTATCGACATCGACATCATTCATAGGAGCAGGAGCTTCTTGATAGTCATAAGGTGTTTGAGTTTTTGCTTCTGTTTGGCGTCTTGAATCTAAGAATTGAATATTATCTGCGACAACGTCAGTTGTATATCTTTTACTTCCATCCTGAGCTGTATAGCTTCCTGTTTGGATTCTTCCTTCGATTGATACTTGACTACCTTTGTCTAAGTAATTTGCGACATTTTCGGCTTGTCTACGCCATACTACTATGTTTATGAAGTCGGCTTGTCTTTCTCCTTGGGCATTATTAAATGTACGATTTACTGCGAGTGAGAATCTTGTATAAGGAACATTTCCTCCTGTATATCTCAATTCTGGTTTGGCCGTTAATCTACCAACTAAACATACTCTATTCATAAAACTACCTCATTTCTTATTTTTCTATTTTTGTAATTAAATGACGAATGATGTCATTATTGATAAGAGCTAAACGGTCAAATTCTTTAATTGCTTTGTCAGTTTCTGATTCAACTTCAAAAACAAAGTAATAACCGCTTTTGAAATCTTTTATTTCATAAGCTAATTCTCTTTGTCCCATGTTTTCCTCTTTAGTTACTTTACCATCATTTTTAGTGATGATTTCTTTAAAGTCGTTTACTACTTTTTTTACTTCATCTTCACTTAATGTTGGTCTTACGATAAACATGATTTCATAGTTTTTCATTTTCTACACCTCCTTGTGGTCTAATTCGGCTTTTGTAATAAAAGCAAGGAGTAAATTAATTACTCGGCTTTGATTATACCAAAATATATTAGAAAAGTAAATATTTTATGTTTAAGTTTGTTTTAAAATTTTAGTAAAATTTTTTCTATATTTTCTAGGATAGTGTTGATATTAGGGTTATTTTTTAAAATGTTTAATTTATTTGTTATTTTGTTTATTTTTTCCTCAATGGTTAAATTATTTGGAATATAATTACTATAATTATTTTGTTTGAATGTTTTTTTAGTTATATCATCTTCAATAATTATATAATTTATTTTGAATTCTTTTAGTTTTGTTATTACTTTATCATAACTATTAGTAGGAAAACCTAGTCTTTTATTATTGTTTATTTCTTTTATTTTATAATTAAATAAATTATTTAATATATAGGCATCTTCATTATATGTTTCATAGAATATTCCTACTTTTATTAATATTATGTATTTTGGATATTTGTTTTTATTTAAGTTATATTTTTCGATTATTTTCACAGCTTACCTCCAATTAAAAAAGCAGTATTAAATATTAGACAAAAATATGTCTTATATATGGTACTGCTTTAAAATATATTTTATTTATAGGGAAATGGTGTATGGATTTGACTGGGTTCCAGTTCCTCCTGTAATTTGGACATCAGAGGAAAGAGTTATGGCAGGGCGGACCGCGTTGTTCGTATTGTTCGCGTTGTTGTTGTTGACGTTGCCGTTGTTGTTCACATTGAACACGTTGTTAGAGTTACTAGAATTAGGCGACAAGCAAAACAGTCCAAACATATTAGTATTGCCCCATATATTGTGCCAAAAATATTTTTTCGGCCATGGCGAGGCATTCGCCCCGCTACCAAACTCCTATCGGAGTTTGCGAAATCATTCTATCCACTGTTTTATTCTTAACTCAAAGTGTATGGATTTGACTGGGTTCCAGTTCCTCCTGTAATTTGGACATCAGAGGAAAGAGTTATGGCAGGGCGGACCGCGTTGTTCGCAGAGAACGCGTAGGTGCTGTAGACGTTGCCGTAGTTGGTCACCTCGAACACGCGGCCAGAGACACCAGAATCAGGCGACAATGTCCACCAAAAACTACTTGAACCAAACATCCAATCACTATTATTACATGTATGAGAATTACTATTATATGTACTGAATGTTTTACAGCTTGTATTTGATCCCGCTCTTATATATTCGCTTACGGTTGGTAAGGCTACTTTTACATTTGATGTTGTTCCTTTTTCATCATTTATTTGATCTTGCATATCATTATTATTATTTGTTACTGCCCCTGTATAATACGTTGACGTAACTATTTGACTTTGGGCAGTTGATGTTAAACTATTATAATAATCTTTATTCAAATATGTATTAAGACTTGCTGGACGATTCCAATTATTTGACATTGATGTGTCCCAAACTCTATTATCTATACTTGCATCCCTCATTATTTTTATAGTTCCATCTGAATTTATCGATATGATTCTCCAGCCGGCTTTCTCATTATTAAACGTTACATAATTATTGGGATTGGCTCCTTTATAGGTGTATTTTCCATCTTCATATTCATCTTCATATAAACCATCTCCTGAGGTTACTATATCTACATTATCTAATATTGTATCTCCGGTTGTTGGTGGGAAACAGACATTATAAAGTTCATCTATTGCTCCTTGGACATTAGTTGATGAAAGGCCACTTGCACTATTATCATATGTTGTTTGATTACTTGGAAAATATGTTGTTGCATATACTCCTACTACAGTAAATAATATTAATCCGATAAAAAATCCTATTAAATATTTCTTTGAAAATTCTTTTATTTTCTTCATATAGATTTCCTTTCTAGTTTAGATTTATTATAAATGTTAAGCAGTGTCGAATGTTGTCTATTATTGTGATATTTTCTATTATTTTCATTATATAATATATATGAGATTTTTGCAATACAATTGCATTACAAACGTAATGTATCATTTGCTTATTATGTATACTAAAATTGTATTGACATATGCATTATGTTTATAGATAGGAGAGGGATAAATGTTTAGATTAAAACCTGACAGGAAAGAGACTGAAAACAAATCAATTAGATTTCCCATAGATTTAATTAATCGTATTGAGAAAATATTAGTGGGAAAAAATATTTCTTTTACTGCTTTTGTAATTCAAGCCTGTGAATATGCGCTTGCTAATATGGAGGTTGAAGAAAAAAAGAAAGTAAATTCTTAAATAAAATTACTTTCTTTTAATTTGGTTATTATTGTTATTATTAAATCTACTAAAAATAATATACTTAATATTATAGTTAAGGATTTAGGAATTTTCTTTTCAATTTTATCGATAATTGGTTTTACAAAATAAATTACTAAGATACTAATTATTCCCCAAGCTAAGGCCATTTCTAAAGTTATATATTTACCAATATTAAAGGTGAAATTTTTATAGTTCCACATAGTAATATTAAAAAGTTTTTCAATTAAAATACCACCAAGCCATTCTATTAAGGTTAGGGTTACAGTTAGTACTAGGAAAGTTACTATTGTTTCAGTTACTCTACTTTTATGCATTTTTTTAAATATTTGATTAGATATTATTATGGTTATAATCGCACCTATTCCATATATTGGGGTCCAAGGTCCGTATAGGATTCCACTTTCAAAGCTTTTAATTGAGATTAAATTAAAGATACTTTCTAAGAGAAAGCCTAAAATAGAGTAAATAAAAAAACAGTTAAGTAAATACATGTTAATCACCATTATTAGTATGTATTATTTAACTGTTTTTAAACGGTATTTTTTATATATTTTTTTAGCGTTTTTTTCTAATTCTTCTAGTGAACCACTATTATTATATACAAAATCATATTCTATATTATCATCATTATTAGTGAGTTTACATCTATAGTCTGATAGTTCTAGTTCTTTTGTGGTATTGGTTTTGCGTTCTCGTTTAGCTTTTCTAATTAGTCTATTTGAATAATCACAAGTTACTTTTATTCGGTAATCAATAGGTATATTTAAATGATTTAAGTTAACACCTTCAATAATAATTAATTGGAAATTTTGTTTTTTTAATTTGTATAATTCTTTTTTTATTAAAATATTTACTAAAATATTTCTTAAAAATTCATAACCTTTAATTATTATTTTTTGATCACTTGTAGTAATAGGATTTTCATTTAAACAAATGTGAGTATGATCATCATAAGGTATATATTTTATATGTTTAGAAAACAAGGTTCTTTTTAATTTATCAAAAACACAGTCCATTTCAATAATATGAGATGAGATTTGTTTATCAAGTGCGCATTTATTAAGATATCTAGATAAGGTTGATTTCCCACAGCTAGATAATCCACATATTCCAATGATATCCATTAGACATTAAACCTAAAATGACAGATATCACCATCTTGCATGATATAGTCTTTTCCTTCTAGTCTTAGTTTGCCAGCTTCTTTGACTTTTAGTTCTGAACCATATTTTTTTAAGTCATTAAAGCTCATGATTTCAGCTTTGATGAAGCCTCTTTCAAAGTCAGTATGTATTATACCAGCGCACTGTGGGGCTTTCATTCCTTGTTTATAGGTCCATGCTCTTACTTCATCTGGTCCAGCTGTGAGATATGTAGATAATCCTAGTAATTTATAAGAAGATTTAATTAATTTATCTAATCCACTTTCTTCTATACCTAAGTCTTTTAAGAATTCTTTTTTATCTTCATCATCTAGTTCTGATAGTTCTGATTCTATTTTGGCACATATTGTTACAACTTCAGTTTTTTCTTTACTTGCGTATTCTTTTAATGTTTTAACATATTTATTTTCTTTATTTATGTCCTCTTCATTAACATTTGCGACATAGATGATTGGTTTTAAGGTAAGTAGGTTAAATGGTTTTAAGATTTTTAATTCTTCTTCAGTTAAATCTAAGTTTCTTGGATTGATATTTTTTTCTAAGTTTTCTTTTAGTTTTTCTAAAAGTTCAGCTTCTTTTAAGGCTTCTTTATCGTTTGCGAGTCTTGCTTTTTTTCCCATTTTGTTTAGTCTATTTTCGATTACTTCTAAGTCAGCTAGTTCTAATTCAACGTTAATTACTTCGGCGTCTCTTATAGGGTCAACATTACCAGATACATGGGTAATATTTGAATCTTCAAAACATCTAACTACTTCACAAATGGCATCAACTTCTCTTATATGGGATAGAAATTTATTGCCTAATCCTTCTCCTTTAGATGCACCTTCGACTAGACCAGCAATATCTGTGAATTCAAAGGTGGCTGGGATTGTTTTTTTTGGTTTATACATGTTTTCTAGAAATGTTACTCTTTCATCTGGAACAGTAACCATTCCAACATTTGGTTCGATTGTTGCGAAAGGGTAGTTAGCAGCCAAAATATTTTGTTTTGTTATGGCATTAAATAAAGTTGATTTACCGACGTTTGGCAAGCCAACAATTCCTGCAGTTAAACTCATTTTCATCACCAGTAAGTATTATACTATAAAATAAGTTTTTTTAAAAGAAATTTATATTTTGATTTATTTTTACAAATATTTTTTTAAAATGATGTATAATGGTATAAATTGGAAGTGTTTTAGTAACTGAAAATGAAGTGATTCAAGCTATTGAATTAATTAGAAAATATAAAAGTGAAACTAATATGATTGAAGTTAAGAGTGCGGCTGTAGGTTTTCCTAGAAGGTGTTATGATTCTTTTTCTAGTTTTGCTAATAAAAATGGCGGATTAATTATTTTTGGAATAAATGAAGATAAAGGTTTTATTTCAGAGAATGTTTACAATGTTAAAGAATTACAAAAACAAATATCTTCATTGTGCAATGATTCAATGAAACCAAAAATTAGGGCTGAAATATTACCTATGGAATTTGAAGGCAAAAATATTTTGGCTGTAAAAATTAACGAATTACAGCAAAATAAAAAAACCTTGCTTTTATAAACCAAAAGGGATGAAAGGCGGTTCTTATATTAGAGTTGGCGATAGTGATATGCTAATGACAGACTATGAAATCTATTCATTACAAAGTTATAATGATCACATTATTGAAGATAAAAGACCTAATAAAAGTGCTTCAATTGATGATTTAAATAAAGATTCACTTATTAAATATATTAACAAAGTTAAGATAAATAAACCTAATTTTTCAAAAAATTTTTTTGAAAAAAATTTAAAGTTATGTGGTATAACTGATTCTTCTGAAAATAACATATATCCAACATTAGCTGGTACTATGATATTTGGTGAATATCCACAATGTTATTACCCTCAATTATTTGTAGCTTGTGTTGTTGTTCCTGGAAAAGTATTGGGGGAAACTGGAGATTTGGGCGAAAGATTCATTGATAATAAAAGAGTGGAAGGTACTATTGAAGAAATGCTTGAAGGAACAATGAATTTTTTAAGAAGAAATATGAAAAATACAGTTATTATTGATGATAATGGAATACGAAGCAATAGAGCAGAATATCCTATAGAGGCTTTAAGAGAAGCTGTGGCAAACGCTTTAATACACCGAGATTACAGTACTCAAACAGAACATGCTTATATTTCCGTATATATGTATGAAGATAGATTAGAAATTATTAATCCTGGTGCTTTATATGGTACAAATAAATTAGAAAAATTAGGAACTGATAATATGATGGAAGTTAGAAATCCTAATATTGTGAGAATTTTGGAAGAAAAAGGTTCTGTGATTGAAAATCGACATTCTGGTATTCCAACTATGAAAAGAGAAATGAAAAAATATAATTTACCAGAACCTGAGTTTTATGAAGAAAGAGGAAGTTTTAAAGTTATATTTAGAAATAGTTTAGGAATAACTAAAGAGTATGTTGAAAATCAATGGATAAGTCAATTAAATGAACAAAATAGTGGACTACAAATTAGTGGACAACAACGTAATAAAAAAAGAAAGAAATTGATTGAGGAATATAAAAATCGTATACTAGATTTTTGCATAAAACCAAAAAGTGCAAAAGAAATTAGTAATTATTTACAAATAAAATCTAGACAATACCTTTCTTCAAACATTATTAATCCCTTAATTATTGAGGGTAAACTGGAATATACTAACAAAAGAAGTGTAAATGCGAGAAATCAAAAATATATAACTAAAAATAAATAAGCTATTAAATTTATTAGTAGCTTTTTATTTTAAATATACTAAATAAAAAATATGGTCATAAATTAGTGGACTACAAATTAGTGGACTACAAATTAGTGGACAACAACGTATTAAAAAAAGAAAAGAATTGATTGAGGAATATAAAAATCGTATACTAGATTTTTGCATAAAACCAAAAAGTGCAAAAGAAATTATTGATTATTTACATTTAAAATCTAGACAATATATCAACAATAAAATAATAAAGCCACTTATTGAACTTAATTTATTGGAATATACTAATAAAAAACATATAAGGTCTAATAATCAAAAATATATAACGAAAAAATAAATATTTTAGGAGCTTAGTTTATACGTTACTATTTTATACTAGTATACAAGTTAGTATACAAGTTCGGCATAATGAAATAAACTATATAAATAAAGTATTATGATGTACTATAATGCTTTATTTTTGCTGTTTTTCGTTCTTTATTACGTTGTTTCGTGATATTTTATATTTTTTATTACGGTTTAAACTTTAAAAATTTAGTTTTCACTAGAATTTTTATATAATATATCAATATCAACATAGCCATCAATACCATCTATTTTACCATCATCACACATTTGCCACATGAAATATTCTTTATCATAATCTGTTTGGTCTGTGTAATGGGCAAGCCATACTGATGAGGTATGATATTTCCATATAGCATTTAAATAATTTTTACTACCATATAGAACACCTTCATAACCGGCATTATTTATAGTATTTATAAAAGATTCTGCGACTTCATTTAATCCAAAGAGGCTTAAGTTCATATCATTAAAAGCATCAAAGCTTTCGAAGTCAAATACAATAGGTAATTTGATTTCATAATTTTTTATTTGTTTAATAATCCAATTGGCTTGTTTTTTAGCTTCTTTTTTACTATCGGCATAGGAGTAAAAATATATTCCAACTTTTAGATTATTTTTTAAGGCATTTTCAATGTTTTGTTTAAAATAAGGGTCTATGATATATTCACCTTTTGTTCCTTTTTGGGAACCAACTCTTATCATAACAAACTCTGCTCCGGCACTTTTTACTTTGGTAAAGTCAATATTTCCTTGCCATTTAGATACATCGATACCAATTTCGGTGTTCTCATTTTTATAATTATTTAAAACTTCTTTAAAGTCTGTATACTTAGGTTCAGATGGGGTTTGAGGAGTTTGATTTGAATTTTGAACAGGTTCATAAACTGTTAAGGTGAAGTCTTTTTGAAATGTATTATTACTACTATCTTTAGCTATATATGTTAGATTATATGTTCCTTTAGTATTTATGTCATAGGTTCCTTCTATTTTGCAAGTTGGTTTATTATCATAGTTATCGACGCATATAATGTCATCTTCTAAAGTTATTTTATTTCCTACTTTACTATTATAATTACTATTTATCCAAACTAGAGGTTTTTCGGTATCAACTATTTCTATTTCAAAGGTTCCTCTTCTTTTTTTATTATCTTTATTTAGGTAGATAAAAGTTAATTCTTGTTTACCTAATTTTTTAGTATTTATTTTAGGTTCTTCTATTATTTTTCCTTCAATAGTATTAATATAATCTTTGATATTGGCTTTAGTATAGACTTCGGTTTTTAGATTATCTTTTAAGGTAAAACCTGAGTTATCGTCTATTATTCTATTATTTAAGTAAATAAATATTATTATTGATAATATTATAACAATGATTAAAGAAATTATTATTACTTTTTTTCGCATGTTACCACCCTTTTAATTGTATCAAATTCTTTTAAAAACTCCAACTATAATGTTGGAGCGGCAGCGGTAGGTCCAAGAGGAATACCAATGACAAAGAAGCCAATTACTATTAGGAACCATAAAACAGCAAATATTAAAGCGGTTGGTCTTAAAAGGTTTAAGGTTCCAAAGACGGTTATTTTATTACTTTCTTTATTATTATATTTTTCTAAAAAGGCAAGCATAACGATAAAGTATACAAAGAATGGGGTCATACCTTTTCCGACACTATCGGCGGCTTTAAATATAAATTGCGTGAAGTCTGGAGTGATATTGGCTTTCATAAATAGTGGTACTAAGATAGGAGAGGCCAAAGTCCATTTTGCCATAGCATCTGGAATTAAGAATGACATTAATATTATAGCAATAAACATTGTAACAATTAATGGAATTCCAGTGAATTCTAAGTTACTCATGAACGAGATTAGCCATGAGGCCACTACGGTTCCTAGGTTAGTCCAATTTAAAATACTAACTAATAATGAAGCAAAGAACATTAAAATAAACATATAACCTAAGTTATCAAATTCTTTTGAAAGACCTACACTAAAGTCATTAGTGTTTTTAATGTTTTTAGAAATAAATCCATATATACCTGAACAAATCATCATGATTATTAGAAAGACAAAAGCAAAAGCGTCAGTGAATGGAGCATCTGGTCCAAGAAGCTGAGCAACATAATCAGTTTGATTTTGGTCTAATAATATTCCTGAGCCAGGAAGTCCTGGGATGATAGTATAGATAAATATTAACATTAGAATTATAAAGGCTATAGTACTAGCTAAAAGGCCTTTTTTAGAAATGATTAATTCATCTTCTTCTTTGATCGATTCTTTGACTTTTGGCCTTAAGATATTTTCGACAATAAGGGTTCCAAAAAATGATAAGATTAAAGTGGCGGCTATCATTGCATAAGAGTTAGACCAAGCATTGAAGATATAGTTTTCATCAACATCTACGGTGGCAGCTGCTTTAGTTAAAAGGCCTAATTGGTAGTCATCATAGTTAAATACTAAACCGGCACCATAGCCCATACTAACTCCGATGAAAGCGGTTAGTATTCCAAGCATGGAGTTACGTCCTAAGTACTGATAAATAACAGCGGTTAGTGGAAGTACTAAAACGAATCCATATTCACCTAGGAATGAGGATATTATTCCAGCAAATAAAGTAAAGAAAGTAACAACACCTGGCTTTAATCTTTTTAATGGGGTAAACATTGCTTTGAATAAGCCACTTGCTTTACCAATTGATACAGCCATTAGGGAAATAATTAATAAAACAAGGGGTTCAAAGGTTTTAAAGGTATCAACTGGTGAAGAGAAAATATATTTTAATCCTTCTTCTGAGAAGATACTTTTAACGGTAACCATGGATGTCTCTAAGCTATTATTATTTATTTTAGTAATTTCTCCTTGAACACCTAAGGCGGAACAGATGCCACTTAATATCATAATTGATATGGTTAAGATAATAATAGTTATAACTGGTCCAAGTAGTATTTTTTTCTTTTTTTTCATGGCTTTCCTCCTTATAGTTTAACGATTTTTTTTAATTTTTTATTAAATTCAATTCTTGGAAGCATAATGCTTCTTCCACAGCCTAAGCATTTTATTTTTATATCGGCACCTAACCTAGTTATTTCCCATTCGTTATGTCCGCACGGATGGGCTTTTTTCATTATGACTATGCTGCCTAATTTATAATTGTTCATTTGTAACATTTATTTTATCATAAGATAAGGTTAGGTTATTAGCTTCGGCTTGTTTTAATATTTCTTTTAGGAAAATACGATTGAACTCAAAGTTTTTCATTGGTTCAACTTCGGCTTCAACACGGTATACGATTGAATCATTGTTTAATTTTTCAATACCTAAAATAGTTATTGGTCTTTTTAGGTAAGTTATTTGTTTTGCGGTGTTTTCAATAGCTGTTTTTAAAACTTCTTCGGTTTTTTCTATTTTATTATCATAAGATAGTCCAACATCAACTACACAAACAGCAGGCATAACACTATAATTAATTACTTCATTAATATTTCTATTGGCAATAATTTTTACTTCGCCGGTATAGGCTCTGATTTTTGTTATTTTCATACCTAAGTAAATAACATTACCTCTAAAGCCTTTTATTTCAATGTTATCGCCCACTTTAAATTGGTCTTCAGTTAAAATGTCAGCACCACCAATGAAGTCTTTTAGCATGTCTTGCATAGCTAAACCAGCAACGGCACCAGCAACTCCTAATGAGGCGATTAAAGCTTTAGTATCAACCCCCCATGTAGCTAAAATCATTAGTAGGGCAATAGCTAATATGATATATTTAACAA
The DNA here is from genome assembly GCA_944358415.1 of uncultured Bacilli bacterium. Classification (GTDB taxonomy): domain Bacteria; phylum Bacillota_I; class Bacilli_A; order RF39; family UBA660; genus Coprosoma. The sequence goes on from CALVRA010000001.1 coordinate 62,803, forward strand.
CGTTGGTTAGGATTGTTAATAAAGTTAAGGCTTTTTTATTTGATCTTCTTCTAGCTTTTTTTAGAAATACTTTTGTGATAAGCTGTTTGATTGCAATATAAAAAAGAAAAGCAAATAGGATTATACATATTGTAGTGATTACTTCTTTGGTTAAAATATTTTCCATTTAATTACTCCTTTATATTTAATATTTCTAGTATTCTATTTAAATCAGCGGTGTTTGTAAAGGATATTTCTATTTTTTTATCTTTTATTTTGACTTTGGTATCTAGTTTTTCTCTAAGCATATCTTGGACGTATTTGAATTCTTCGTTTTTTGGTTTTCTATTTGTTTGATGTTTTTTTGGAATGTTTTCGCTTTTTTCTTCAACATCTCTGACAGTTAAGCCTTTTTCAGTAATGGCATTAGCCATTTTTACAATTTCTTCTTTGTCTTCTAGTTTACTTAGAGCTCTAGCGTGACCCATGGTAAGTTTTTGAGTAGATATCATATCTTGAACTTCACCAGGAAGTCTAAGTAGTCCAAGCATATTAGTGATATGGCTTCTACTTTTACTTACTTTTTTAGCTAGTTCTTCTTGGGTTAGATTTAGTTTTTCAATTAAACTTTTATAAGCTTTTGCTTCTTCTAAGGCGTTTAAGTTTTCTCTTTGTAAGTTTTCGAGTAAAGCTATTTCAGCCATTTTTTCATCACTTATTTGTCTTATGATTGCCGGTATTGTTTTTTTGCCGGCTATTTTACTAGCTCTAAGTCTTCTTTCTCCAGCAATAACGTCATAACCTTTGATGCTTTTTTTTACAATAATTGGTTGGAAAACACCATTTTCTTTGATTGAAGAAGCAAGTTCGTTTAAAGCATCTTCATCAAATATTGTTCTAGGTTGATATGGGTTTGGTCTTAATTCATCGACGTTTAATTCAATTATTTCTTCATGCTTTGTATCTTCATAGATGTTTTTTTCAAATTCACTGACATTATTGACATTTAAGTTATCTAAATCAAATAATTGTTCTAGGCCTTTACCTAGGGCTCTTCTATTTTCCATTTCTTTTAATCACCTCTTTAGCTAAGTTTATATAGGCTTCAGCTCCTCGACTTTTAGGGTCATAGTTAATTATTGGTTTACCATGACTTGGGGCTTCAGATAGTCTAACTAATCTTGGAATGATTGTATCATATACTCTTTCTTTGAAATAACTTTTAATATCTTGAACGACTTCTAAGCCTAGATTAGTTCTATTGTCTAACATGGTTAACAATACTCCTTCAATATCTAAGTCAGGGTTTAATGTTTTTTGAGCCAGCATGATTGAGTTTAATAATTGCATAATCCCTTCTAAGGCGAAGAATTCACACTGAACTGGGATAATTACTGAGTTTGCGGCTGTAAGTGCATTGGTTGTAAGTAAACCTAAAGAAGGGGGACAGTCGATTATTATATAGTCAAATATTTCTTTTGCACTTTCTAAATTATTTTTTAATTGTTTATTTTTTGAAAATTCAGGGTCTAATCTACTTTTTTCAGCTAGTTCTAAGTCAGCTCCAGCTAGTGAGATAGTTGCTGGAATAATATATAGATTTTTGAATTTTGTTTTTTTAATGACTTCTTTTAAGTTTGCATTTCCAACTAGTAAGTCATATATACTTTTTTTTATATCACCTTTGTCAATTCCTAGGCCTGTTGTACTATTTCCTTGTGGGTCTAAATCTATTAATAAAGAACGTTTGCCTAGATAACCTAGGCATGCGGCTAAATTAATACTAGATGTTGTTTTTCCGACTCCACCTTTTTGATTGACAAGTGCAATTATTTTTCCCATTTATACCACCAGATTCCATATTTATAGCTATAACCATTTTAACACATTGGGTGAAATAAATCTATGGTAAATGATTATATATTTTAAAAACGCCTTATTTTATTTGGCGTTTTCTTTGATAATATTTTTCATTTTATCATACTGTTTATATAAATATTGTACATGATTTTCTAAAAAGAAATAATGTCTAACGTAAAAAAGTAATATAATTAAAGCGAGATATAGAATTATTAAGAAAAGATTTATTTTTAAAGATATTATTACTGACATGAAAACAAATATTCCGTAGGCAAGGGTTACTAAAAGATGAATTAGTCGTTCGTGCTGGAAAAATTTTATTTTTATTAAATGGTTATCAATATCTTTTTGAGTTATTTTTTTTGATTTTATTAAAGTATCAATTTCTTTTGTATAGTTTTCTAAATATTTACGCATTTTATCATTCCTTTTTTTTAGTATATCATAAATAGTTGAAATGGGGTATAATTATAGTAAGGAGATGATAAAAATGGAATTATTTGACACAATTAATAGTCGGTTTTCTAATAGGAAATTTTTAGACAAACAAATTAAAGATGAAGATTTAAAGAAGATTTTAAAAGCTGGTATGCAGGCACCTATTGGAAGAGGTAAGTATGATGATATGCATATTACGGTTATTCAAAATAAGGATTTGTTAAACAAAATTGGCACTCTTATTGATAGAAATGTATTTTATAATGCACCCACTTTAGTTATTATTTCAGCTAAGGATGATGGTCATGGTTTAGATAAAGAAAATAGTGCCTGTGTGGCGATGAATATGTTACTTGCAGCAACAGCTTTAGGGCTTGGAAATATTTATTTGAATTTAGTTATTGGTTTGATTAAAGAAAATAAAGATGTTTTAGATAAATTAAATTTACCTGAAGGGTTTATTCCTATTGTTGGGGTTGGACTTGGTTATGCGGATGGAAGTCATATTGTAGAGCATTCAATTGATGTTGATTATGTTTAAAAAACCAAGAAGAATTTAATTCTTGGTTTTTAATATATCTCTTGCAGCAACTAAACCAGTAGCTGCGGCTGTGACAATATTTCCAGCTTTACCAGCGCCATCACCTATGAAATAGACATCATATTTTTTTAATTTGAAGTGATTATCTGTTTCGATTTCATTACTGAAAAATTTAATTTCTGGTCCGTATAATAATGTTTCACCATTATTGACTCCAGGAATTATTTCATTTAGTTTATCTAATCCTTCAATGATATTGGTGACTATTCTATAAGGTAAAACTAAGGCAAGGTCTCCAGCTACACAATCTTTTAGAGTAGGGGTTATAAAGCCTTTGTTTATTCTATTCCAATCACTTCTTCTTCCTTGTTTTAAATCTTTTAGGGTTTGAATGATTGGTTTTCCATCACCTAATACATTAGCAATATGGGCAATGCTTTCACCATATTCTCTTGTGTTTGTGACAGGTTCTGTTAGATTTACTTTTGAGATAAAGGCAAAGTTACTATTGTTTGATTTTACATCTTTTAGGGCATGGCCGTTGACGCATATATATCCATAGTAATTTTCTTTAGCTACAAAGCCACCTGGGTTGGTACAGAAGGTTCTGATTTCATCATTATAAGTATCTGTTTTAATAAATATTGTTGGGTCATATATGATATTACAAAGTTTTTCTAATATTTCTTTTCTAACTTCAACTCTGACACCAATTTCAATACTTTGTGATAGATATGGAATTTTATATTTATCAGCTAAGGTTTGAACCCATTTAGCTCCGGTTCTACCTGGAGCGATGACAACCTTTTTGGCTTTATAGATTATTTGTTTATTTTTTGTATTACATATTACTTCATGATTATCTTTTGATATACTTTTGACATCTTCAACTTTTGTTTGATCTAATAAATGAACATTTGATTTTTTTAAATATTCTGTGAATTTTTCGATATAGCTTGGTAATTTATCACTACCTAAGTGTTTTTGTTTTATTAAAAGCAATCTAGCTCCGGCTAGGGCAACTTTACTTTTTATTTGTGTGGCTTCTTCTAGGTTAGAAGGGTATATATCACTATCCATGCCAAACTCTTTAAATATTTCTTCACAGTCATCAATTAGTTTATTTGCTTCATTTTCATCCATATATTTAAATAAGTCGCTTTTACCAAGTTTTGGAATAAAGTTTAATTTACCATCAGAAAAGGTTCCGGCTCCACCATAGCCAGATAAAATTTGACAAGGTTTACAATTTACGCATTTTCCTGTTTTTTTCATAGGACAGTTTCTTTTATCAGCAAATCTTCCTTCATCTAAAAGTAAAATATTTAATTTTGGGTTATTTTTTATTAATTCATAGGCTGTAAATAAACCAGCAGGTCCTGCACCTATTATTATTACATCATACATTTTTATCACCAGTATTATTTTATCAAAAAACAAGACTATTTGTCTTGCTTTTCTTTTAATTTATTAAGGATTTCTTTTTTATTTAATTTATAGTAATCCTTGATGCCTTCTTCTTTAGCTATTTCTTTTAAGTCTTCTAATGATAAATCGTCTAACTTAGCTACTTTGATATCTTCTTTTTTATCTTTTTCTACTTCTTTTTCAAATTCTTCATGAGCTTTGATATCATCTTCTGGCATTTTGCCATTTTTTACTAAATAGTCGATTTGTTCTTTAGTGATTGTTTCATATTCTAATAGAGTTTCAGCTATTAGTGTTAATAAGTCTTTATTTTCACTAACGATTTTTTTAGTTACTTCATATTGAGTTGTAATGATTTTTCTAACTTCTTCATCTATTTGTTTGGCAACTTCATGTGAGAAGTTTTGAGCTTTATTATAATCTCTACCTAAGAAGACACTTGACTGTTGTTCTTCAAATTGGATAGGTCCTAGATCACTCATTCCATATTCAGTGACCATGGCTCTAGCAATTTTAGTAGCTTGTTCAAAGTCATTTTGAGCGCCTGTTGTTACTTCGTTAAACATTAATTCTTCGGCAACTCTTCCAGCTAAGAAACCACTAATTGAATCTAAAAGTTCTTTTTTAGTTCTTAGATATGTTTCTTCTTTTGGAAGCATTAAGTTATAACCGCCAGCTCTTCCTCTTGGAATGATAGTTATTTTTTGAACATCATTAGCGCCATCTAATTTGATTCCAACAACGGCATGACCTGCTTCATGGTAAGCGACTGTGCGTTTTTCTTTATCAGTATATTTATGACTTTTTTTAGCTGGGCCCATTAATACTCTATCATGAGCTTCATCTATTTCAGCCATTGTTATAGCATTTTTGTTTCTTCTTACAGCAAGTAAAGCAGCTTCATTAAGTAAGTTTTCCAAATCTGCACCACTAAATCCAACTGTTCTTTTAGCAATGTTAGTTAATGTGATATTTGGGGCAAAAGTTTTACCTTTGGCATGAACTGCTAAAATTTCTTCTCTTCCTTTGGCATCTGGATAATTAACTGTTACTTGTCTATCAAATCTTCCTGGTCTTAAAAGAGCAGGGTCTAAGACATCTGGACGGTTTGTAGCAGCTATGATAATAATTCCTTCGTTAGCTCCAAAGCCATCCATTTCAGTTAATAATTGATTTAATGTTTGTTCTCTTTCGTCATGTCCACCACCTAGGCCAGCACCTCTTTGACGACCAACGGCATCTATTTCATCGATGAATACTAGACATGGGGCACTTTGTTTGGCTTGTTTGAACATATCTCTTACTCTTGATGCTCCAACACCGACGAATAATTCGACAAACTCTGATCCACTTATGAAATAAAATGGAACGTTTGCTTCTCCAGCAACGGCTTTTGCTAGTAAGGTTTTACCTGTTCCCGGAGGACCAACTAATAGGACTCCTTTAGGAATTCTAGCGCCCATTTTTTGGAATTTTTTTGGATTTTTTAAGAAGTCAATTAGTTCTGACATTTCTTCTTTTTCTTCTTCTAATCCAGCAACATCTTTGAAGGTTACTTTAGTTTCTCCACCACTTAATCTAGCTTTTGAGCGACCAAAGTCCATTGATTTTCCGCCACTACCCATTTGTTTGGTGATGAAGTAAAAGGCAGCTCCAACAATTATTAACATTGGTAAGACATTGATTAAGAATAATAAGAATGGAGAAGAGCTTGGGTCTGTTGATGTTGTTAGTTTAAAACCGGCTTTTTCTTCTGCATCTAATAGTTTAACCATTGTCTCATTAGTTAATGGCATATTGAAAGTGAATGTCTCGTTATCCGCATAGTCTTTTAGTTTACCTCTAATATTATAAACTGTACTTTGACTATTTGGGGTAACATTTATTTCTTTAACTTCTTTTTCTTCTACAGCTTCCATAAATTCGCCATAGGTAAGTTCGTTAACTTTTGTATTCATTGAACCAACTAAAGCGTACATACAGAATAAGAAAACTGCAAGAAATATATAAGGGAGTAATCCTCTTTTAACTACTTTTTTATTCATTATAAACTTCCTTTCTTTCGATACCTAATTATTATATCATAGTTTTTATCTTTTTCTCTATCAAATTTAGTTTTTTTTAGGCCTGGAAGCCAAATTATTTGATTATTATTATCGGTAAGAATAGGGTATGATTTTCTTTGGTCTATAGGAATTTTTTCATTTATGAAAATATCTTTGATTTTTTTTGTTTGATTTGTTCCTTTTAATATTAATTTATCACCTTTTTGTTTGGTTCTTATATGAAGAGGTAAAGTTATATCTTTAGAGTTTATTTTAGTGACGAAGTTTGAGTTATCTTCAGTATTATCTATAATTTCAATTACATCTTTATTTGGAAGATTTATTTTATCTTTTAAAATATAATCATATTTTGGGTTTTCTTTCTTTTTTTCTATCCAAGCATAATTATAGGCTTTTATAAATTCCATGTTATTTGGAAGATTTAGTTTTTTGTTTGGTTTTTTATTTTTTATGGTGGATAAAATGTTGTTAACATGAGTGTTTGTTATTTTTGTAATATCTTCTTTATAGGTTTTGATTAAAATGCTGTGGATAATTTTTTCTTTAATTATTGGCTTTTCTTTTAAGAAAAGGTTAATGTTTAGTTTATTATTCCAAAAAATTTTATCTATTTTTTTATTTATTTCATCGTTTAAGTAGTCATCTATTTCGGCTAGTTTTTGACTAAATTTTAAAAATTTTAAGTGAACATTTTTGTTTTCTTTTTTTAAGCTTGGTAGGATATATTTCCTTATACGATTTCTTGTGAACTTATCACTATTATTTGTTTTATCCAAGGCATAAGGAATATCATTTTTTTGGACATAGTCAAATATTTCTTCTTTGGTTTTAGTAATTAATGGTCTATATATTTTATAATTTTCTTTATATGTTATTTCACTAAATCCTGCATAGCCTTTTATAGATGAGCCTCTAATTAAACGCATGATGATTGTTTCGGTTAAATCATCACCATGATGGGCAGTTAAGAGATATTTTGCTTGGTGTTTTTTGATTAGATTTTCAAAGAATTCATAGCGTTTTTTTCTAGCGTAATTTTCAGTATTACCCCTATAATTATTAATTCCCATGTATTCAAAGATTAAGTTATTTTTTTTACAATAATTTTTTACCATTATAGCCTCTTTATCACTTTTTTTTCTTAGGTTATGATTAACATGGGCAGAGATGATGTTTAAATGTTTTTCTTTTTTGATTTGATTTAAAAGACTTAGCAAAGCCATAGAATCTGGGCCACCAGATGTAGCTACTATGATAGATGTGTTATTAGGAATTTCAGTTTTTAATTTATTTAAAATATCATTCATCTATATCACCCCATTTAATTGGTGTGATACCTTTTGATACTAAAAAATTATTTGTTTTAGAAAATGGTTTACTTCCAAAGAAACCTCTATGAGCAGATAGGGGAGAAGGGTGAGGGCTTTCTATAATATAGTGGTTAGGATTAGTTATTAGAACTTTTTTACTTCTAGCATAGCTTCCCCATAAAATAAATACTATTGGTTTTTCTCTTTTGTTTAAAAGTTTGATTAGGTTATCAGTGAAAGTTTCCCAACCTTTATCTTTATGAGAAAGTGGGGTGTCTTTAACAACTGTCATGATTGAGTTTAATAAAAATACTCCTTGTTTAGCCCAATCAGTTAAGTTATTATTAGTTCTAGTAATGCCTAGATCGTTTTTTAATTCTTTAAATATATTATCAAGTGATGGTGGTCTTTTAACACCTTTTTCGACTGAGAAAGAAAGTCCATGAGCTTCGTGTGGTCCATGATATGGATCTTGACCTAAAATAACTACTTTTACTTCATCATAATCTGTGAATCTTAAGGCATTAAAAATATTTTTATATTCTGGATAAACTATCTTTTTTCCATATTCATTTTTTACAAAGATTCCGAGTTTTTTAAAGTAAGGTTTTTTTAATTCGTCTTTTAAAACTTCATCCCATTTTTTATTAATCATGAAAAACACCTCTTTCGAGGTATATTGTAACATTTTTTGTTTTAAATTTAAAGGAAATTATAGCCAATGTTTTACTAATTTAAATTATTAGCTATTTCAGCAAATATTTCTATTGAAAGGGCTTCAGCTCTGACAGATAAATCTAGGTTATGTTTTTTTAATACTTCTTCTATTTTTTCTAGGTTATAGTTTTTTAAATTATTTTTTAAGGTTTTTCTTTTTTGTTTAAATGAATCTCTTACTAGTTTAAAGAAAATTTGTTCATTTTCAACTTTTATTTTGTTTTCTTTTTTAGTAAATGAAACTACTATACTATCGACATTGGGTTTTGGAATGAAAACATTTTTACTAACATCTAATATTTTTTCCACAGTATAGTAATAGTTTAAAAATATAGATAGAGAATTATATTCTTTAGTATTTGGTTTGGCTTTAAATCTATCTCCAACTTCTTTTTGAACCATGACAACTATTTTATCAATGTTTATCTTATCTTCTATTAGTTTAATTATTATTGGAGTTGTAATATAATATGGAAGATTGGCAACAACGTAAGTATATTTAAAATTATATTTTTTTAAATCTTCTAAAATATTTCTTTTTAAGAAATCTTCATAAATTATAGTTGTATTATTTAGGCTTTGTTTTTCTAATATAGGTTTTAAGCTTTTATCTATTTCATAGGCAATGACATGACCTGAAACTTTATCTAGTTCGGTTGTTAATGATCCAGCACCAGGACCTATTTCAATTACTAGAGTATCTTTATTAATGTTTGCTTTATTTATTATACTTTTGATAATGTTTTTATCCACAATAAAATTTTGACCAAATTTCTTTTTAAAGTTAAAGTTTTCTTTATTAAGTTTTTCTTTTAGATTTTTAGGAGAATATTCCATGTGCATTACCTCCAAATTCATTATACCAAGAAAAATTATAGTATTCTAGTATATTTTGGATTTGCATATTTCTTTATTAAATGTTATAATTTATGTGTAGGAGAAAATTTATAATGTATTATTTGTAAATTTTTTCATAAAATAATAAAGAGATACACCAATGCGTTTATTAGGTGTTAATCTCTGTCCAATGTATTGGCTTTGAAAAACACCGTATCATTGTTGATTCGGTGTTTTTCTTTTAGTTCTTTGATTTTAAAGCTACAATGATAAATAGAACTAGTGTCAAATACAATATTTCCATTATATTGCCTTTCTTTTCATATCACTGAACATCACCTCCGTCCTTTATAACACTTATAATGAACAGAGATTTGAAAAACACCTAACTTGGCATATCTCTATTTAATTATAACATTTAGTGATGTTCTTTTCAATTTATTTTATGCCTTATTTTCTTAAATTTGATTGGTAAAAGTATGTACTAAATCAAAATAGTAGAATCTTTATTTTAATACATTTTTGAAATAGTTATTTTTGTGGTAAGGTTATTGTGAACGTAGTTGTTTCATTTTCACTTTCAACAGTTATGTTTCCGTTATGTAATTTTATTATTTCTTTAGCAATTGCAAGGCCTAGGCCTGAACCACCTAGTTTTGTATTTCTTGAATAGTCTACTCTATAAAATTTTTCAAATAGTTGATCTAACTGCTTTTTAGTTAGGGTTTTACTTTTATTAGATACGGTTATAATTAGATTTTCTGTTTCTTTTATTTTTATATTAATTGGACTATTTTCATAGCTATAGTTAATGGCGTTTTTGATTAGATTATTAAAGACTCTAGCCATTTGAATGGAATCGGCTTTTATGAAAATATCTTTTTGAGTTTGAAAGTTTATTTTTTTCTTGTTTTCTTTTAATATTGGATAGAATTCATCTATTACTTGATTTATCAATAAAGTTAAGTTTATTTTTTCTTTTTTAAGGGTTATTGTTTCGGAGTTATATTTAGTTATTTCAAATAGTTCATTTATGAGCGTTTCTAATTTATTTGATTTTTCTAAAGCTATTTTAATGAATTTATTTTTTTGTTTATTACTTAAGTTTTTTTCTTCATCTAATAAGGAAAGATAACCGATGATAGAGGTTAGGGGAGTTTTTAAGTCATGAGCTAGATAGACAATTAAATCATTTTTCTTTTGTTCATTTTCTTTGGCTAATTTTTCATTAAATAAGGCTTCTTTTTTTATTTGGTTCATGGTTTCTTCGGCTTCTTTTAATTCATCTGGTAATATTATTTTATCATCTGTTTTAGTTATTAGTTTTTTACTTTCTGAAACTAAGGCATCAATATAAGAAAGCGATTTCATTAAGGTTATACTAAATATTATTATAAAGCCTATAAACCAGAAAATTAGAAGAAAAAAACCTTGATAAAATATACCTGTTAGAAAAATATACAAAGGATCATCTGGATACCAAGTTATGCTTGCACACAATTTTCTTCCTATTATATAGAAAATGATGAAGCAAAGTGTATATAATATTGTTATTTTAAATAGTCTTTTTAAGAATTTAAATGTTAGATCTTTACCATATTTATTTGTTTTCATATTTATATCTCCATTTTACTAATTTTTTTAGAGGCTGAGCCGGTTAAGTTTTATTTATTCATGAATGTGAATGAGGTAGGTGATTATCTGATATTATTTTTCTATTTTGTAACCCACACCCCAAATGGTATTTATATATTTATTTTTTTCGGTTTCGTTTAATTTTTCTCTTAGGTGACGAATGTGAACCATAAGCGTGGCAGAAGATGATTGATAGTAAGGTTCGTTCCATATTTTTTCATATAATTCTTCGGTGGTTACTACTTTATTTTCATTTTGAGCTAGATGGTAGAGGATAGAAAATTCGGTTGGGGTAAGATTTATTTTTTGATTATTTTTTAAACATTCGTGTTTATCTTTATCTAAAACTAAGTCTTTAATGGCAATTATTTTATTTTGGTTTTGATTATAGCTTATATATCTTCTTAATTGAGCTTTGACTCTAGCTAAGAGTTCGAGGGGCATGAATGGTTTGGTTATATAATCATCGGCTCCTATATTTAAGCCTTTTATTTTATCGGCATCAGTTATTTTTGCGGTAAGCATGATGATGGGAAAGTTATGTTTTTTTCTTATGGTTTGGCACAAGGTAAAGCCATCTATTTCTGGCATCATAATGTCTAAAATGGCAAGGTCTATTTTTCTTTTTTTGATTATTTCTAAGGCTTTTTTAGGTGTATAACATTTATATACATTATAGTTTTCGTTTTTTAAATATAATTCAATTAAATCAGCTATTTCGATTTCATCATCAACAACTAGTATATTCATTTTCATCCTCCTAGGTATTCTTCTAAAGTAATATTTTGATTTGTTATTTCTTTTGCGGCCTTTTTACCGACGTAGCGGTAGTGCCAGGGCTCATAGTTTATTTTGGTTATTTCATATTTATCTTTTGGATACCTTAAAATAAAACCATATTTATAGGCATTATTTTTTAGCCAGTTCCACATTTTTTCATTTTCATCATAATGCCCTTGGTTACTAAAGTCAATAGCAAGTCCTGTTTCATGTTCAGAGTAACCTGGTATTTGAACTGTTAGGTATGTCATTTTATAAGCTTTTTCTTTATTATATCCTTCATTTATATATTGATTTACTTGTTCGTTAAATATTTCTGTTTGTTTTTCTTTGGAACGGTAAGCATTATTTATTTTTAAGGTTATGTTACTATTTAGGGCAGCATTATACATATCTTTTAAATCATTATATATTGTATCAGCTACTTTATTATTTTGAAATGTTACTAAGTTTAAGCTTATATTATCTGGAAAGGCATTTTCACTATTAACTAATATTAAGGGATCTATTTCACTGATTGGATTTACTGATGAATAGACATAAGGTTTTTGAAGATAGTAAACTAGATATATAAGTAGGATACTGATAATTATTATTAAAATTTTTTTCATTAATATCACCTCTAGGGCAATATTAATATATTCTGGTTTGATTATAAACTTTTTTAATTAATAATTAAGGTATTTTAAGAAAATATTAAGAAAAAAGATGAGGTTTAAAAGCCCCATCTTTGTACGCTATATTTGACGTTAGAACTTGTGGATAGATGAATGGCTGGATCAGTTTCTGTTTCGTAGGCAAGGTCGATAAGGACTGTGCCTCTGTTCCAAGCGTTTTGCATTGCTCCACCAGTATCTAATACAATAGCGTTAAAGGTGCCTAGGTTTGGATTATCTACTTTGATAATTGTTCCACAAGGAAATTTATCTAAAGCAGCAGCTATTATTCTAACTTCGCCAAATTCATCATCAATGTAGGTCATACCATCATTTGTTAGACTATGGTAAGAGCCAGTTTTGGTTTTACAAGCTAGAGTTCCGTTTCCAGAGCACCCTATGCAGTCAGCACCATAACCTGTCATTTTTCCTACGTAATCGGCTTTATCACCAGTTCCAATTTCGATTTCTGCATTTTTTGGACTTTCAATGATTTGTTCGTTATTTTCTTCATCGATATAAGCAAGTCCGTTATGCCCCTTTTCCTTTGTGATAGTTACGCCTGTAGGAATTTTTTTATTATAGGTTTTGACTGTATCATATTCTATAACTTTAGTTAAAGCTACAGAATTTTTTGTCTGGTTTAAATTTTTTACTTCAAATTTCGTTTCTGAAAATAGGTTACCAGATGTAATTATTCCTGTGATAGTTAGGATACTTATTAATAGAGGTATGCCTAAATATCTCAGGGGATATTTTTTCATATTTCACCTCATATTTCAAAATTGAAACCATTTAAAGTATACCATATTTATAGTTTTAAGTCAAATTGTCTAATAGCTGTTTGGCTTGTAATTTCAACGATTTTTGCGTATTTTATACCCGTTAATTGGGATATTTTGGCAGCTACTAATTGGACGTTTTTAGGTTCGTTTTTTTTGCCTCTTAGAGGTTCTGGTGTAAGGTATGGACTATCGGTTTCTAAGACAAAGTTATGAATGTCTAGGGTGGTTACTATTTCCTTTAATTTTTTTTCGTTTTTAAAGGTTAGAACACCTCCTATGCCTAGAGTTACACCTAAATTCACAAATCTTTCTGCCATTTCAAGGCTACCACTAAAACAATGCATATTACATTTTGTTTTTTTGTTTTTATACTGCTTTATTATATTATATGTATCTTCTATAGCATCTCTACTATGTATGACTATGGTTTTTTTATATTTATTAGCAAGTTTTATTTGTTTTATGAATAATTCTTTTTGTTTTTCTTTATTTTCTTTAGTATAATGGTAGTCTAAACCAATTTCACCAATACCTACTATTTTAGGATGGGTTAAATATTTTTCTATTTTGTTTAAGTCGTCAATAGTGTAGGTATTAGCAAATTCTGGATGAATACCGATAGTACCATAGATATTTTTATGTTTTTCACAAAGGTCTATTACTTCTTTTATATCTTTTGGACTAGCGGTACTTACTATCATTATATTATTTTCCATGTGTTTTATGATTTCTTCTTTATTTTCGTAATCTTCATCACTTATGTGACAGTGGGTATCTATTAACATTTTTCATCACCTTTTTTATTATATCATTTTAAGAGAAAAAAGACCTATTTAAAGGTCATTTTTGTGTTCAATTTTCTTGATATAGATAAATCTGATGAAGCAGGCAATTATAAATAACAAATAGGCGAGGTCTAGGTAGTTAAATTTATTTATAATACTCATGGTCAAGTAAATTATTATTAAAACAAACATCACACCGATTCCATTAATATGTTTGTTCATTTTATTCCCTCTCTATTTATTCGTCCTATTTAAGGATAACATAATGTATATTGTATGGGCAAGAGGAATTTGTGGAAAGATGACGACAATTTACAACAATTTACGTTAGTTAGGTAATTTTTTTGAAAATTCATTTTTATCAATTCTGGCAAATAGTATTTCTGGTTTATTTAAAATAATACCTGAATCCATACCATCAAATGTTTTTGTAGAAAGTGCGGAACGATTTTGGGTATTTAATTGTTTGAATATTTTATCTGCTGTTTCTGGTAAGAAAGCAGATAGATAGACAGCAGATATTCTTATGCTTTCAAGTAGGTTATATAAAACCGTTTTTAATCTTTCTTGTTTTGTTTCATCTTTAGCTAAAATCCAAGGGGTAGTTTCATCGATATATTTATTACTTTTTCTTGAAAGTTCGATTATTTCTTCTAAGGCTTCGGCTACTTTGAATTTACTCATTTTATCTTCGATTCTCTCACCTAGAGTTTTCGCACTTTCAATTAGATCACTATCTATTTCTTCTAGTTTTTCTGGTTTAAAAACTTCACCATTAAAATATTTATGGGTCATACTTACTGTTCTATTGACTAAGTTACCTAATGTGTTTGCGAGGTCAGCGTTTATTCTATCAATGATTAGGTCATAACTGATGTTACCATCATGGCCATAAGGGATTTCGTGAAGTGTATAGTATCTTATGGCATCGGTTCCAAATAGGTTAGCTAGTTCATCGGCATATAAAACATTACCTTTTGATTTACTCATTTTATCGCTATCAGCTGATAGTATCCAAGGGTGGCCAAAGATATGTTTTGGCATTGGTAAGTTTAAAGCTTTAAGTATTACTGGCCAATATATGGTATGAAATCTTAGAATATCTTTACCGATGATATGAACATCAGCAGGCCAATATTTTTGAAACTGCTCTGATGGTTTATCTGGGTCATAGCCTAGGAAAGTAATATAGTTTGTTAGGGCATCTAACCAAACATAGATAACGTGTTTTTGATCAAATGGAACTTTTACTCCCCAGTCAAATGAGGTTCTTGAGATACACAAATCTTCGACGCCTGGCTTTATAAAGTTATTTACGATTTCATTTTTTCTATTTTCTGGAATGATAAAATCAGGGTGCGTTTCGATATATTCTTCTAGCCATTTATTATATTTACTTAGGTTTAAGAAATAGGCTTCTTCTTCTGTTTTGTGAACTTCTCTTCCACAGTCTGGACATTTTCCATTTATTAACTGTTTGTCAGTGAAGAATGACTCACAAGGTGTACAGTATAAGCCTTCATATTTTCCTTTATAGATGTCACCTTGGTCATATAATTTTTGAAAGATTTTAGCGACTATTTCTTTATGATGTGGGTTTGTTGTTCTAACAAATTTATCATAGCTTATATTCATGATGTCATCAATTCTTCTTACTTCAAGAGCAATTTCATCAACATATTCTTGTTCAGTTTTACCTGCTTCTTTAGCTTTATTTTGAACTTTTTCGCCGTGCTCGTCAGTTCCAGTTGTGAATATGACATCATAGCCCATTAGTCTTTTGTATCTTGCTATGGCATCTGTTAATATTCCTTCATAAGTGTTTCCTATATGTGGTTTGCTTGATGCGTAAAATATTGATGTTGTTATATAAAATTTTGGGTTCATTTTAATTCCTCCTTGTACTTCCTATACCGCCAGTGCGGTTTTCTTTTATTTCTATTTCGTTATCGGTAGTTAAATATTTAATAAAAATTCCTTGGGCAAATCTATCATTTGCTTTCATATTTATGGTTTTATTTCCTTCGTTTTGAACAGCTATAAAAATATGACCTTCGTTATTTTCATTATTATAGTAATCGCTATCTATTATGCCAGTTTGGTTACATAATCTTAGGTTATATTTAAATCCTAAGCTACTTCTTATGTGCAGCATTAATACTTCGTCATCATTCATTTTGGCTTTTATGCCGGTGGGAATTTTTTTGATTTCATTTGGTTTTAAGGTTAAATCTTCTAATATATGAAAGTCATATCCGGCACTATTTTTTGTAGCTCTTTGTGGAAGGGTTATTTCATTATATTCTTTTTTTGTTAGGTTTGTATCCTTGATGAACTGATTTAAAGATATTTTTTCAAATTTTCGCATATTTCCTCCTTTAAATAAAAAAACATCCTTAGGATAAGGACGTTTATGAGCGTGGTACCACCTTAATTCGTAAGATTTTCTTACCTTTGAACATATAACGGTGTTTACCGCTTTAGCTTAAATATCGGCTAAAGTGCTTAGGAGCCATTTAGAGTAGTCACCTTGTTTATTTCCACCAACCATAAACTCTCTATAAAGTTACCTACTTTTCTTTCCTTCACAGCATTTATGGGTACATTATAGCATGTTTAATTTTAGTTTTCAATATGTTTGGCTAAAATATTTGATAGGATATTTATGTTGTTTACTGTTTGATTATTTATTTCTTTATTTGTAATTAATATTATCGCACCTAAAGCATCACCTGATGAAATAATTGGAGAAATAATTATATTTCCTTTTTCTTTTTCGGTTTTGGTTAAGTTTATTGTTTCATTATTTAGTGAAATGATTTTTCTATTATTAATATATTTTAATACGGTTTCGCTGATTTCTTTTGTTAGATATTTAGTTTTTAAATTACCAGATATACTTATGAATTTATCGGTATCAGATATTAATATATTGGCTTTTAATGTTTGATTTAATGTTTCGGCAATAGTGTCACTTAGTTCTTTAATGTTACCAAGTTCTGAGTATTTTTTTAAAATTATGTTACCATCATTTATGAATATTTCTAAGTTTTCACCATTTTTGATGTGCAGTGTTTTTCTTATTTCTTTGGGAATTACTATTCTTCCAAGTTCATCTATTCTTCTTACGATTCCAGCTAATTTCATTTTTTTCCCTCTTTCTAGGTGTTAGTATGGACTTAAATAAGTTATTTATACTTTAAATATAAAGAAAAAAATGTTATAATTTACGTTGTAAGGAGGAGATTTAACTTGAGTAAAATTTTAATTTTTGGACATCAAAAACCTGATACTGATAGTGTGACATCAGCTTTAGTTTTATCTTATTTAAAAAACCAATTAGGAATGGATACTGAGCCTAGAGTTTTGGGTGATATTAATAGTGAAACAGAGTTTGTTTTAGATTATTTTAAGTTTGATAGACCTAAGTTTTTAAATGATGTAAGACTACAGGTTAAAGATGTTGATTATACTAAAGGGTGCTTTTTAAAGGAAAATGATTCTATTTATAAAGCTTATAAGTACATGAATGAAACTAGTATTGGAACAATTCCGGTTATTGATAATGATGGCTTTTATAAAGGTGCGGTTTCGATGAAGGATGTCGCAAGTAATTTGATTAATAATGATTTAAGAAAAATTAATACGTCTTACGACAATTTACTTGAGGCATTAAGTGGTAAAGAAGTTTTAAGATTTGACAAGGAAATACGCGGAAATATAATTTCACCAAGTTATAGAAGTACGACTTTTAAAGAAAATATCAAGATAGATAAGGAAAGTGTTTTAATTACTGGTGATAGACACAGTATTATTGAGTATGCGGTTGAAAATAGCGCATCAATTATTATTTTAACTAATGGAGTTAAAATGAAGAAGGAGCACTTAGAGATAGCTAAGAAAAATCATGTGGATGTTATTAGTACTAAGCATGATGGCTTAACGACTGCGAATTTGGTTGTTTTAAGTAATTATGTTAAAGAAAAAATGAAAACTAAGGATATTGTTTATATTAATGAAAATGATATTTTAGGTGAAGTTTTAGATTTAGCTAATAAGAAAAAATACAGTAATTATCCAGTTGTGGATAATGAAGGTAAGTGTTTAGGAGTATTTAGAGTTAGTATGGCTTATAGCCGTCATCCTAAACAAGTTATTTTAGTTGACCATAATGAGAAAGAGCAGAGTGTGATTGGTTTAGATGAAGCGTTGATTACAGAGATTGTTGACCATCACAAAATTGGTAATATTGGTACAAATATTCCGATTAATTTTAGAAATATGCCTTTAGGATGTACTGAAACTATTTTATATTTAATGTTTAAGGAACATAATATTAAAATTCCTAAGAAGTATGCAGGTTTAATGATGTCAGGTATTATTTCTGATACACTACTTTTAACATCACCTACAACTACTGAGGTTGATAAGGAAGCTTTGGAGGAACTTTCTAAGATTGCAGGAGTAAACTTTAGAGAGTATGGTATGGAAATGTTTAAGGCTGGATCATCTATGAAAGGTAAAAGTATTTCTGAGATTATTCATGGTGATTTTAAAAATTTTACTGTGGATAATCAAAAGGTTGGTATTGGTCAAGTTTCTACTATGAGTACTGAGGAAATTATGAATATGCAAGATGAGTTTATTAAGGAACTTAATGCTGATGCGGATGATGAAGGTTATACTGCTATTGCTTTATTTGTTACAGATATACTTAAAAATGGTTCTTATATTTTATTTAATGATAAGGCAAAAGAGATATTTTCAAATTCATTTGGCGTTGAAGATATTAAGCAAGGACATTTCTTTGAGGGAATGGTTTCACGTAAGAAACAAATTGTTCCAAAACTTATGAATTATATGGATAATTAATTTATCCTTTTTTTATAAATAAAAACAACCTCTAACTTTTAAAGGTTGCTTGAGAGCTTAATTATTTCTTTTTGCTTTAAACCTGTAAGCTTTGACACATCGGCAATATCCATATTTGCTTTTAACATATTGAGTGCTATTTCTTTAGCTTTTTGCGCAAGACCTTGTTTTTTACCTTTTTCTTTGGCATCTTCCATGTCAATTTGTCTTACAAATTCATCAGCTGCTTCTTTATCGTATACACCAATTTCTTCATTTGCTCCTTCAATACTTTTTCCAAATATCATAAGCATTTAATCTCCTTTTGCTATTTTTCTAATATCTTCTTTTTTTTCTTAACTGCATTATTACTAAAATCTTCTCAAATCTTGTAAGTTTAACATTACTATACCACTTTTTCAAAGCCAATTCCATATTCACATGAATAGTTTCATAATTATCATCAGTTATAATTAATCCTTGATTATCCTGCATCTTAGATTTATGAACTAATTTTTTTATCTTACTTTTTTTAGACGAATATTTTTCAATATTATGGTATATTAATTACGAATTTGTGGTAAAAATGTCAAAAATTTGGAATGGTTTACAATTTTGGAAACTATTTTTATAAAAATTAAAGATTTTTTCACAAGACTTATTATTGTTAAAGATAATATTAAAAGATGGCGAGATGATAAAGGTATTGTAATTATGGGAATTACTGATTTTCTTTTAGATGATGATAGTTTGAATTATTAAAAGCACATAATTTGTTTAGATTATATGTTTTTTAGCAATATAATTGATAGATAATTTATTTTATTGTATAGGGATTTGACTGACTTCCATCTCCTCCTGTGATTTGGATTTCAGAAGAAATATAAACAACTGGTCGAATTGCACCTTCGTATTTAACAAAGTAGTCATTAATTTGTCCGGCTTTTTGATTTGTATATCCAAATATGGCAAATACATGATCAGATTGATTGGCATCTGGAGTCAAAGTATATAAATTTTGAACATATGATGTACTATACAACCATGTAGTATTTTTACAGGTACTATAATTATTATTATATTTACTAAGCGTTCCGCAATTATTTTGATTACTATTACTTCTTAGATATTCTGATGCTGTTATTAATGCAACTTTATCGTTCCATATTTTTGTTTTCTCATCATTTATTTGATCTGATAAATTATTATTCCTTATTACTGAACCTATACTCCAATCTTTAGATATAATTTGATTTTTAGCAGCCACATTTAACCCATTATAATATGTTCCATTTAAATATGTATTTAATGTGGCTGGCATTGTCCAGTTATTTAAAGTGGCACTGCCTCCACTGCCATTCCAATACATTGCTCCTATCGTTTCATCTTTTATTATTTTAATTATTCCATCACATTCGACTGATATGATTCGCCATGTTTCATTATTAAATATTATGTAATTGTTAGGATTTGTTCCAGCAAAAAAATAACGACATTCATATTTGTCTGGATATAATCCATCACCAGTTGTTACTATTGGTACTTTTTCTAATATTTGAATTCCACCTATTGATGAAGTCTTGCACTCCTTATAAAGCTCATCTATTGCTCCTTGGACATCAGTACTTTGAAGTCCACTTGTTTTGTTATCATATGTTACTTGGCTACTTGCAAAATAAGTTGCAGCTGATACTCCTATAGTACTAAAAACTAGGGAAGTTATTATAAAAACGAAAAGTTTGCTATTAATAAACTTTTTTATTTTTGATTTCATATTTTGTTCCTCCTAGTTTAATATTAGCATTATTTGATGTTTGTTTTTATATAGTCACAAATATATTTTGTCGTTTATATTGATATTTTATTGATTTTAGTTAATAGCTTATTAATTATAATAATGAGATAATTTATTTCAGAAAGTAATAAAATGTGGGTGATTTTATGTCTGATAATGAATTATTTGATATTATTGGAAAAAATATTAGTTATTATAGAAGATTATACAGTTTAGAGAAGGAAAAGTTGACACAGGAAAAGCTTGCGGAAATTGTTGGAGTATCTACTTCTGTTATTGGGGGGACTTGAAAGTAGTAAGGTTAATCAAGGGGTAAGTGTGCCTACTTTATATAGAATAAGTGTTGCATTAGAAGTTTCTATTGATAAGTTAGTTACTAAAAGAGAAAAGGGTATATAAAAAGCTCACCTTAAAGTGAACTTTTTTTGTTTTTCTTTTTTATGTAAGTATAAGTTTGTTATAGCATATACTAATGAACAACCACTGATAATGTATAGGCAATTTTGGGTTATTGTATTTTGATCTAATGATGCTCCTAAAATAAAAGTAGTAGGTGATGTGATTAAGGCTACTTTTATGTCATTAGTAACTAGTTTTATATTTCTTCTTAGTTGATATTTTTCTAATTTTTGTTCTCTATATCTATTTAAATTTACTGTGGAATATTTTGTATATTGTGGTTTCATAGAACCCCTTCTTTCTTTTTTTTGATGTATTTTAGCAATTTTCTTACTTTTTGTCAAATTGTTTGATAGATTTTTTTATTATTTCTAATAGGTCTAATAAGTAATATATAAAGTGTTTATCTAGTTTTATTGTGTCTAAAGTGATAGTTAGTCTTTCAAATTTAATACTAAATCTAAACATTCTTGAAAGATTAGTTGTTTCAAAAAATAATGTTTCACCGTCTATTTTATTAGTTAGTTCTTTATCTAATGTTATTTCAACCGAGTTTTTCGTTTGTCTAATATTTGTAATATTTAACTGTTTAGCCAATTTTTCGAATAATTCTTCATGCATATAGATTATTAAGTCATCTGATAGTTTTCCAAATCTATCTTCTAGTTCGGTTTTAACTTCTTTTAATGTTTTGTATGAATCAATATCACATATTTTTTTATGGATTTCAATTTTTAAATCTTCATCACTAACAAAGTTATCACTAATTGAAGTTGATACGTCGATAAGTGGTGGGGTATCTTTGGTTTCTTCTTCTTTTGGTTTTTCACCTTTTAGTTTATTTACTTCTTCATTAAGCATTTGCAAGAAAAGTTCTATACCGATACTATCGATGAAACCAGCTTGCTGGCTACCTAAGATATCACCAGCTCCTCTTATGGATAAATCACGCATAGCTATGGCAAAACCACTGCCTAGTTCGGTGAAGTCTTTGATTACTTTTAGTCTTTTAGTGGCTATTTCGGATAATATTTTATTAGGGGCATACATTAGATAGCAGTAGGCGATTTTATTACTTCTACCAATTCTTCCTCTTATTTGATAGAGCTGTGATAATCCAAAGTGATCGGCATCAATTATTATTAAGGTGTTTGCAGTTTCAATATCAATACCAGTTTCAATGATGGTTGTACATAGTAAGATGTCATATTTTTTATTGGTAAAGTCAATCATGACATTTTCTAATTCCGTTTTATTCATTTGTCCATGAGCAATACCAATTTTAGCTTCAGGAACTAGTTTTTGAAGTTCATATTTTTGTGATTCAATGTTTTCAACTCTATTATATAAAATAAATGTTTGGCCACCTCTAGCTAATTCTTTATAAATGGCATCTTTAATTATTTGTTTATTTTGAGCTAAAACATAGGTTTGAATAGGGTATCTATCTATAGGTGGGGTTTCAATTAATGATAGGCTTCTTATTCCAGCAATCGACATTTGTAAGGTTCTTGGAATTGGGGTGGCGGATAAGGTTAGGACATCGATGTTATTTTTATATTCTTTTATTTTTTCTTTATGTTTGACGCCAAATCTTTGTTCTTCATCAATTACCAATAAACCTAGATCTTTAAATTTAACATCATCTGACAATATTCTATGGGTTCCTATTAACAGGTCGATTTGACCTTTTTCTAATTTTTCTAGTGTTTCTTTAGTTTCTTTTGGGCTGACAAATCTATTTAGAAGGGCAATATCAACAGGGAATGATTTAAATCGCTCGATGGCATTTTGAAAGTGCTGGGAAGAGAGGATAGTAGTGGGGCATAAAATGGCGGCTTGTTTACCTGATATTATAGCTTTGAATATGGCTCTAAAGGCTACTTCGGTTTTTCCATAACCAACATCACCACAAAGTAATCTATCCATTGGTTTATCTGACTCCATATCTTTTTTTATTTCTTCGGTTACTCTTAATTGGTCAGGAGTTTCTTCATAAGGAAATTCTTTTTCAAATTCGATCTGTTCTTGACCATCTTTATCAAAAGCATAACCTTTTTTAGATTCTCTTATGGCATACATTTTTAGTAAATCTTCAGCTATATCTTCGGCATGTTTTCTAGCTTTGGCCTTGGTTTTTTCCCATTCATGGCTACCTAGTTTATTTAATTTAGGAACGACACCATCTTTTGATGAATATTTTGTTATTAAATCTAGTTTTTCAACTGGTATATAAAGTTTATCATTATCTCTATAAGCTATGGTTAGGTAGTCTTTTTTTAATCCATTTTTTATGATTGTTTTTAAACCTTCATATCTTCCAATACCATGAATGCCATGAACTACATAATCACCAATTTCTAATTTAGTTATATCCTTTATTCTTGTTCCATATTTGAATTTTGTTTTATAAGTTGATTCTTCTTTTTTATTGAATAGTTCTTTTTCGGTTATGACGATGTATTCATCTGTTTTGAAGCCACTATTTATTTTTTTGACTATTATATTTATTTTTCCTTTATATAGTTCGTTTTCATTAGTATATGTTATATTTGGGTTTTCTAAGTATTCTATTAGTTTATTTACTTGGTATCTATTATCTAGGCAGATTATTACTAATTTATTTGTTTTTATATAAGTGTTTAGTGTTTCATTTATTTGTTTTTTATCTTTAGGAAATGGTTCTATGCCGACTTTTTTATAGATTTTAGATGATGGATTATTATCAAATTCTTCGAATATTATTGGGTCATTATCTTTTACTTCATCAAAGTCAAACATATATTTAGTGTTTGGATTTAATTCAATACTGATATTATAGTTTTTTATTTCTTCTAAAAGAAGTTTATAATTGACGATTAAAGAGTGATAGTTATTATATATGGTTATTGGATTATTTAGGTATCCTTTTATATTAGTGATATTTTTTTCATACTGCATTTCTAGGTGTTTTGCTTCGAATTTATAGTTTTCTAATAAGGTTTCAGTATTTGAGTAAATGGTTATTTCATTTATTTTTTTTATAGTTAATTGATTTTCAATATTGAATATTCTGATAGAATCTATTTCATCGCCCCAAAATTCAATTCTGATTGGATTATCGTTATTGATTGGAAATATATCTATTACATAGCCTCTAGTAGCTATTTCACCGGTCATATTAACGGTTGTTTCTTTTCTATAGCCCAAATTAAACATTTTTTCTACTAGGGTATTTATTTGAATGGAGTCACCAACTTTTAGTTTGATTTGACTTTGTTTGAATTTTTCTTTTGAAGGTAAAAATCTTAAATAGCCCATTAAGTTAGTGATGACAATGGCTTTATTTTCTTTTATAATGGAATTCATGGTTTCTAGTCTTGTTATTTTAAATTCAGGTGATATGGCAATGGCTTCGCTTGTTATGAAATCATCCATTGGAAAAAACCATACTTTATCTGTATAGTTGATTAGTGAATTATAAATTAGTCCGGCTTCATGGAGGTTTGAGGTGACTAGAATAATAGAATTATTTGATGTTTTGAATTTTTGATAGATATAAATACTTTTTAATTCGTTATTTAATCCGATTAGTTCTTTATTTTCAACTTTATTAAATATTTTATCTAGGAAGGTCATTTAATCACTTCCTTGCTGTTATATTTATTCATTAGATTATCAAATGTCATATTTAAGTAATCTATCAATATTTCTTCGGCTTTATCTGTGACTTGTTCTAATATGTTTAGTTCTTCTTTAGGCATTTTACCAATTACATAGTCTATTTTATCTTTGTCTTTATTATTTGATATGCCGATTTTAATTCTTTTATATTCATTTGAATGAAGGTGCGATTCGATGTTTTTTAAGCCATTATGGCCTCCAGATGAGCCTTTATATTTCAATTTTATTTTACCTAATGGTGTATCTAAATCATCACAGATGACTAGAATATCATTTAAGTCTATTTTATAGAAATCTTTGAATTTTATTAAGACTTCGCCTGAGAGGTTCATATATTTTTGGGGTTTTAATAAAATAATTTTTTCATTTTTATAATTAAATTCTGTGTATATTCCATCAAATTTTTCTTTATTGAAGTTTAAGTTTTGGCTTTCTGCGAATTTATCTATGAATTTAAATCCAGCATTATGTCTTGTATTTTCATAAGTTTTCCCTGGATTACCTAAACCAACAATTAATTTCATTTTTATCACCTGCTTTTTTGATGATAATATTATACCACATTTAGATAGTCATTTTGATTATTTTTGAATAGAATAATTTAGGAGATGATTTGATTGAATGAAAAGTTTGGATGTGAAGGGTGCGATATAAATAATAATTATGGCCTTTTATATGTGAATGAGTGTAATGATGGGATTTTAGGAAAGGAATATAAAATTAAGGCTTGTCCACAATATCAAGTTAAACAACCTGGAATGGAGTATTTAATGGAACCAAAGCCTATTTTTGATAATTATAATTACAAGGGTAGTGGTAAATTAAAAGATAAGGTGGCTATTATTACTGGTGGAGATTCTGGGATAGGTAGGGCAGTTGCGGTTTATTTTGTAAAAGAAGGAGCAAGAGTAGTTATTGTTTATTATAATGAACATGAAGATGCGGAATATACTAAGAAATATATTGAAAATTTAGGAGGTCAATGTTTATTAATTTCTGGAGATTTGAAAGATAGTAATTTTTGTAGGATGGTAGCTGATAAAACAATGGAGTGTTTTGGAAGAATTGATATTTTAGTTAATAATGCAGGGGTACAATTTCAACAAAAAAAATTAGAAGATATTTCTAATGAACAATTTGATTATACGATGAAAACTAATATTTATTCGATGTTTTATTTGACAAAGTATTGTTTACCTTATATGAATAAAGGAGCAATTATTAATACAACTTCGGTTACTACTTTTTATGGCGAACCAGAGTTAATTGATTATGTTACAAGTAAGGGGGCAATAGTGGGATTTACTAGGGCGCTTGCAACTAATTTAGCGACTAAAGGTGTAAGGGTTAATGCGGTGGCACCTGGATATTTTTGGACGGCATTACAACCTAGTTGCTGGATGCCTAATAAAATTCCAACACTTGGAGCAGACAGTGATATGAGAAGATGTGCGGATCCTTATGAGATTGCTTCTATTTATGTTTATTTAGCTAGTGATGATGCTTCATATACAACAGGACAAGTATTTCATATTAATGGGGGACAGTATAAAGGATAGACTTTATACTGTTTTTATTTAACTATTATTTCACTATTTATATAGTTTCCATATAATTCTTTTATATTTGTATCAGAAGTACCGTCTAGATTCATTCTACGAATGTATTGGTAACTATTTGAATAAGCGTATATATAATATATATACTGCTGTGTAACATATAAATGATATACATTTTTACTTGTACTTAATCTTACTTGATTATTACCATCTATATCCATTCTATAAATCCCTGAACTATTAGCATAATATATATAATTATCTTTAATAAAAATACTGGTAGGATTAATACCATATTTTCCAATTCTACTTGTCTTTCCACTATTTAAATTCATTTGGAAAATGCCATCTTGGGGTTCTATATAATATAAATAATTATTTAATTCAGTTAAATGGCCACATTGATTATATAACTCATCTATGGCATCTTGAACATTGGTTGCATTAAGGCTACTTGCTTTATTATCATATGTTGTTTGATTTGACGGAAAATATGTTACAGCACATACACCTACTATACTACATAATATTATACCTATTACAGTTCCTATTATTATTTCTTTAAAATTTCTTTTTTTTCGCATATTTTACCCTTTCTTATAATTATTACTTCAATTATTTTTGAAGTAATAATTATATAATTTTTGTAGATAATTCAAATTTTGTAAAATTATAAGGAGTAGATATGAAAAATTTAAAGAAAATTGCAAAAGCTAAAAATAAATCATTAACATCACTTGCTGTAGAACTTGGGGTTTCACAAGAAGCTATAAGTCAATATATTAGTGGTAAAATAAAACCTAAGTTATCTATCATTATTAAAATGGCTAAAATTTTTGATGTGTCAGTTGATTATTTGTTGGATTTAAGTGATAATGTTTCTAATTCTAATTTAAATGAAGATGAGTTTGCTTTAATTGAAAATTATAGAAAATTGGATAATGAAAACAAATTAAAAGCTGAAGCTTATTTGCAAGCAATGGTCGATTTTGCAGATGAAAAAAATAAGGTTTTCACCTTATAAATTATGATATTCATTATAAATTATACTTTTTGGTAGTCCACGTTCTTTGGCTACTTTTTTTATAGCATCATTTGGTTTTAGACCATCTTCTATATACAAATTCACGTGGTTTTTTATTGATAGATTAGAGAAATCTTCTTTTTTTTGACTTCCTTCTACTACAATGACTATTTCTCCTTTTAAGTTTTCCACAGTTTTAAGTAAGTTTTCCACATTATCTCTAATTACTTCTTCATATTTTTTACTTATTTCTCTTACAATAGCAATTTTTCTATTACCAAATATTTCATATATGTTATTTAATGTTTTCATCAATCTATGTGGAGCTTCATAGAAAGCTATAGGATATGGTGTATTTTTTAATGTTTCTAATTCTTTTTTTCGTTTGCTTTCTTTACTGTTTAAAAAGCCATAGAATGTGAATGGGCCTCCACTTAAACCTGACATTACTAAAGCTGGAATTACAGCAGTTGGGCCTGGTAAACAAACTACGTTATAACCATTTTCAATGGCTGTTTTGACTAAAATATAGCCTGGGTCACTGATTACAGGTGTACCTCGATCACTTACAATAGCGATGTTTTTTTTATTTTTTAGATAATCAATTTCTTTTTCTTCGTTTTGATTTTCATTATATAAATGACTTGATATTAGTTTTTTATTTATTTCAAAATGATTTAATAATTGTTTGGTTGTTCTTGTATCTTCGGCAAATATTACATCTACTTCTTTTAAAATATTAATAGCTCTTATGGTAATGTCTTCTAAGTTTCCAATTGGAGTTGGAACGATATATAAAGTAGGGGAACCATCATAACTTTTTTGTATCATTTTTATCATCTCACTTAAAATATTTTTTTATTTCTTCGGTATAAGAACCATCTTCATTATGACTATATAATGGAGGAAGTATTTTTAGTCCTTTTTTTCCATTTTTTTTACCTTCAACTAATAGTATATTAGCTTCTTTATTTTTTCCTGGATAAATTAACATTATTTTTTTAGGTTCAATATTGTATTTTCGCATAATGGTTAGAATATCAATTAATCTTTCTGGTCTATGAACTAGACCTAAAGTTCCACCATTTTTTAAAAGTTTTTTTGCTATTTTTAATATATCTTCTAATTTTAAATTTACTTCATGTCTGGCAATTGTTTTATAATCATTTTTATTAAATTTTGAGCTTTCTTTTACTTCAAAATATGGAGGGTTGCAGGTTATGATATCATAAAAGTCAGTAGGGGATGTTTTATAAAAATGTTTTACATCATCATTAATTATGGTTATTTTATTTTCAAGGTTATTTAATTTTACTGATTCTATGGCCATATCATAGGCTTCTTTTTGTATTTCTACTCCTGTAATATGAGCATTTGTTTTTTGTGATAATATTAAAGGAATAGGAGCATTTCCTGTTCCAATATCTAATATATTTTTTGTACTTTCGTTTATTGTTATAAAGTTTGGAAGTAATACAGAATCTAATGAAAAGTTAAACATTTGATTATCTTGGACTATTTTTATATTTTTGTAACCAAGAAGATAATTAGTTACTTTCATTTATGTTTATTTCTATCGTTCCATAATTTGGAACATTTACCTTATATTTTTTATTTAAGACATCTAAACTAGTAATTGTTCCTTCACCATATTCTGTATTTATTTTTTCGCCTGGTTGTTTCATACTGTTTCTGATTTCTTCATAAATTTCATCTTCATATTTTAGACAGCACATTAATCTCCCACATACACCATTTATTTTAGTTGGATTTAAAGCAATATTTTGGTTTTTAGCCATATTTATGGATACTGCATTTAAGTCTTTTAGAAAACGAGCGCAGCATAATTTTTGACCACATGGACCGAAACCGCCAACTTCTTTGGCTTTATCACGAACACCAATTTGTCTTAGTTCGATTCTGACTCTATAGATTGAAGCAAGTTCTTTAGCTAAATCCCTAAAATCAATACGGTTATCAGCTAAAAATCTAAAAATTAGTTTATCTCTATCAAAAGTGTATGTGGCATCAATTACATGCATTTTTATGTCATTTCTTTCAACGATTTGACGGCATTTTTTTAAAGCAAATGTGGCATCTTTTAAATTTTTTTTATGTTTTAAGTAATCTTGTTTGGTAGCTATTCTTATTACTTCTTTAAGGTTGTTTTGAATTTTACTATCAGAAATTTCTATATCTTTATTAACTACTGAGCCAAATTGAAGTCCATGTTCTGTTTCAACGATTACGGTAAGATTATCTTTTAACTTTAGTTTTCCTGGATTAAAATAATATATTTGTCCGTGTGGTTTGAATCTAATGCCGACTACTTTGGTCATTTTATCACTCCTTCTAAACTCATTATTAATTTATCCATTAATAATGAAGTATTGATGTTATATTTTATTAAGTCTTTTAATGAAGATATTTTATTTATTTTCATACATATTTCTTCAATGTTATTTGTTTTGGCAATGCTTTTGATATTATCATTTAATTCAAATATTTCTAATGGTTTATTTAACAGATAATTTAGAATATCTTTATAATAATTTATCATTACTTCAAAGGATATTAAATATTCTTCTTTGTTTGTAATATATTCATTCCAAAGTTTATTTATATAAAGTATTGTATTTAAATGATATTTTTCATAGTAATTAACAAAATCAATAGTTTTTTCTATTTTTTGGTTAAGAATATCATCTTCTAAATTAGACTTAGAAGCAGTTATTTGTTTTAATTTTTGATATTCATTTAGGGCTTCTTTGGAAATATTAGTAGCTTTTAGTTTTAAAATTTGACATCTTGATATAATTGTTGGTAAAACATTATAAATATTATCAGTTAAAAGTATAGCTACAAGATTATTATCTGGTTCTTCTAGAAATTTTAAGATTGAGTTGGCTGATGATTTATTTAATCTATCAGCTTGCGTGATAATATAAATTCTTTTATTTCCTATTAAAGCTTTGGTGTTGAATTCTTTTTGTAGATTTTGAAGTTGCTCTTTTTTTATCCAAAGACCTTCTGGTTTAATTATTTCAATTTCCGGAAAGTTACCTGAGTCAATCACTTCACATTGATGACAGTTTCCACAGTTTTCTTTATTGAGTTTTTTTTGAGGACATAAAAGGGATTTAACAAAAGCCATGGTAAAACCCATTGAATCATAAAAACCGCCTGTTTCTATTAAATAGGCGTGGGAGCATTTATCATTTAAAATGGCGTTTTTTAATATTTTATATACAATTGGTTGTGAATTTTTATAACCATCTAACATCACTTATATCCTCCTAATATACAACGAGTCTTATTATAATTAAAAAAATAAATGCGGGAATACTGAAGATTGTTATTAATAAAACGGTAACTAAATTAATAGGGATAATAGCAGCTGCTGGAACTAAGACGTTATAGCCATATAACATGAAGAAACTCATAATAAATTTTTTGAAAATTTTAAAAATTTTATTAAGCATGAAACACCTCAATAAATTATATAATAATGAAGTGATTTTTATGAGATAGTTGTACGATCCATGATAGCCATTTCTAAAGTTAATGGATCAATATAGTCAATATCAGCACCCATTGGTATACCATGAGCAATTTTGGTTATTTTTACATCAGTATTTTCTAGCATTTTACTTATATAAAGAGCGGTTGTTTCACCTTCTATGCTTGGTTTTATGGCTAGAATTACCTCTTTAATATTTTCATTTTTAATCCTTTCAATTAGTTTATCAATATGGATATCTTCAGGATTAATACCATCTAATGGGGAAATTAATCCACCTAGGACATGATATAAACCTTTATATGAGCCTATTTTTTCAAAAAGAATTACGTTTTTACATTCTTCGACTACGCAAAGAGTAGTGGTATCTCTTGATTTATCTTGGCATATTTGACACAATTCTTCTTCAGTAAGACTACCACATCTGGGACATTTCTTTATTTTCGTCTGAATATTATTTAATGATGTACTAAAAAGTTCGATTATTTCACTATCTATATTTAAGGTGGCTAGCGCTAGTCTTTCAGCGGTTTTTTCTCCTATTCCTGGAAGTTTTTTAAAGCATTCTATTAAGTTTAATATTGTTTTTGGGTAGTTCATTAGAATAACCCTGGCATTCCTTTAGTGTATTTTCCCATTTTTTCTTCAGTTTCTGCATCTATTTTATGATTAGCTTCATTTACAGCAACTAAAATCATGTCCTCAAGCATTTCTATATCATCTTTTTCTAAACTTTCGGCATTGATTTTTACTTCTGTTATTTCTTTAGTACCTTTTACTTTAACTGTAACAAGAGATGATTTTCCTTCAAAGATTTTTTCATCAATTTGTTTTTTTTCTTTTAACATATCATTTTGTAATTTTTGTGCTTGTTTCATCATAGCTTGAATATTCATATTTATTCCTTCTTTCTAATTATATTCTATTATATCTTCAAACATTGTTTCGATGTTGTTTTTAATTTCTTCGTCTTTGAAGATATCTTCTAGGTTAAATTGTTCTTCTTTATAGATAAATGGCTTTAGTTTATTATTGAAATCATTTTTAATTATTTCCCATTCATCTAAATCGGTTGCAATTAAATTATATTTTTTATTTAATATTTTTTCAATAGTTTCTTCAAGAATTAGTAAATTTTCGTTAAATTGATCTGATAATCTTTTTGTTTTATAGACAAATATTAGATTTTCTTCACTTGCGGCTTTGAGTGTACCATCTAATATGATAGATGCGGCATTACTATATTCTTGATCTAATAGTAAATCGTTAAGAAGTTCAAGTGATGGAATAATACTTTTCATGGTTTGTTTATTGAAGTGGGCGAGAGTATTATCAATTCTTATTTGTTTTATTTTTTCTATTGTTTTGCGAATTTTTTCATTAGCTTTTGGCTTTTTTAATGAACCAATTATTTGTTTGTTTGTATTTTGTTCGCTTTCTTGGGGCTCGTTTTTTTGTTTTTCCACAATTTCAGTTTGTTTTTCTTGTTTTTTTTCTATTTTTTCTGGATTTTGAGATGATTTTTCATTATTTTGATCAATTTTTTGGACTTTTTCCACATTTTTGTTATTTTTTTCAGAAATTATTTTTATAAGGGCAAGTTCGAATAACAATTTTGGGTTATTGCTATTTTTCATTTCAAAAGAGTACTTATTTAATGTTTCAATTATTTCAAAAAGGTGGTTAATTTCTATTTTCTTTGATATATCTTTGTAATTTTCAAGATTTGGATGTTTTTCTTCAAAATATTTAGGGGCTTCTTTATATAGAATAATATTTCTTATAAAATCAATAAATTCTTCAATTAGTTTAATGAAATTTTTTCCTTTATCATTATATTCATCTATTTTTTCTAAAATAATATCTAATTTATTATTTAAAATGTTTTCTAATAGGTTATTTAAGTCTTGTTCGGTTAAGGTGCCATTTATATCATGAATATCATTAACTGTTATTTTTCCTTCAGTATAGGCCCTTGCTTGGTCTAACATACCAACGGAATCACGCATTCCGCCATCTGCTTGGTTTGCTATTTCATATAAAGCTTGTTCATCAATGTCGATATTTTCTTTTTTAGCTATTTTTTTTAAATTTTGTACAATAGCTTCGTTACTAATTTTTTTAAAGTCTAACCTTTGACATCTTGATAAAATTGTTTCTATTACTTTATGTGGGTCAGTAGTGGCTAGAATAAAGATTACGTGAGCAGGTGGCTCTTCTAAAGTTTTTAATAGGGCATTAAAGGCACCTTGGGTAAGCATATGGACTTCATCTATTATATATACTTTATATTTTCCATATGCTGGAAGGAGATTGACTTTATTTCTTAATTCTCTTATTTCATCAACTCCATTATTACTGGCGGCATCTATTTCGATAATATCACTATTATTTTCTTGTGTACAGCTGAGACATTTTCCACAAGGAGTACAATTTACTGGATTTTCACAGTTGATTATTTTGGCAAATATTTTGGCAATACTAGTTTTTCCTGTACCTCTTGGTCCAGCAAATAGATAGGCGTGATTGATTTGATTGTTTAATATAGAGTTTTTAATAATTTTAACGATAATGTCTTGTCCGTATATATCATCCAAGGTTTTAGGTCTATATTTTCTATATAGTGCTTGATACATTTTACCACCTCATACTGTTTTATTATATCATAGTTATCCACAAAAAAAGGAAATAAGTTGGGATTTTTTTATGATAATTACTTATTTCGCTTATTTTTAAAGAAATCTTTTAGCAAATTCCTAGAGTTTTCCACATTTTTAATTTGAATAAGTTCTGGAGTTTTTAAGTTCGCTTGTTTTTCTTGTTTAGCTGCGTATTTTATACACTTTATTCTAGCTTGCTTTGCGACTTCTATACACATATTACACGGTTCAAGTGTAACATACAATTCACAGTTATTGAGGTGCCAAGACTTTTTCTTTTTGCATGCTTTTTCAATAGCATTTATTTCAGCATGTTTTGTAATTAGATGTGTTTTTTCTCGTGTGTTATGACCTTTAGCAATGATTTTGCCGTCTTCTACAATGAGTGCACCTACTGGAACATCATCTGTTTTTAGGCTTTTTTTTGCTTCTTTTAAAGCTATTTCCATATATTTATCCATATTATCACCTATATAAAAAGGTACACACATTTAGAGGACCTTAAGGCTGCTATCTTCCGATTCTGACCTGGTTCAGCCATAAATGTTGTACCAATAATTATATTATAATAATTAGAGAAAAATGTCTATATTTTTTTATAAGTTTTTATAAGTTTTGTATGGTTTTCCACAGTATTTATTTTTACCTATGTTTCACGTGAAACATAGGTTTAATATCTTACTTTTTTTATACTAAAGCTAAAATGATTTTCTTTTTTTACATTAATCTAATGTGTATATATTTGATTTTTTATCGCAGCAATGTTTCACGTGAAACATTGCTAGTAAAGTTAAATTATATTTATTATTGTTTTAAGTATGAGATTATTTACTGTTATTATATGTAAATATTAATTGTACTTAAATATTTTTAGTTGTATTTACAATTATCTTTATACTGTTTTGCACATTATCAAATTATATATAATTTTAAATGATCACCAATGTTTCACGTGAAACATTGGTGATGTGGATAATTAATGTTTTTAATATGAAGTGTATAAAATTTTAATTATACAGGTAAATTAATCTAAATTTTGTTTAAAATATTAGATTTTAATTTTAATTATTAACAACATTTTAACAATTTTATTTTTAAAATTTGAAAACTTAATACATTTTAGTATTATTTGGCATTAATGTTTCACGTGAAACATTAATGCTGTGGAAAAATTATAATTATAGTTTTTAATAAGCAATGCTTTTTATTTAAAAATATTATATGTATTAATCTTTATATAAAATATTAGCTTTAAAATTCATTGTAAATTTTTTTATAGTAGTTTTTTTTAGTTGTTAGTTATTAATTATTTATTTATTTATTTATTCTAATGTTTCACGTGAAACATTAGAACTGTGGAAATTTTAAAAATGTTTTTGGAATTTTTAAATTATAAATTTGAATGTATTTACTATATTGTTAGTAGTGTACCAATGTTTCACGTGAAACATTGGTACTAAAAATGTTGTTTTTATATTTTGCACGTAGTAATAATATATAAATTTGAATTAAAAACTTGGACACACATTTATAAAAAATATATTTTAGTATGGTTATTGTGTTTAAAACTAATGTTTCACGTGAAACATTAGTTTTAAAATATATTGTAATACTATTTTAGTGTCCTATTTTTTTATATATATTTAATATAAAAAAGAACGCACTAAACGTTCTTTCCAATGTTTCACGTGAAACATTGAGTTAATTTTCTGATTTTTCTTGTGTTTGTTCTTGGTTTTCTTCGGATGTTTCTTTATCTAATAAAGCAATACTGCTTACGTTTTGATTATCTTTTAAATTAATTAATCTTACACCTTGAGCAACTCTACCGGTTGTTGAAATTTGTTCTATTGGAAGTCTTATGATTATACCACTGTTTGTAATTATCATAAGGTCTTCGTCACCTTTAACTATTTTAAATGAAACAATATTTCCATTTTTTTCAGTTATATTTAAAGCTTTTACACCTTTACTTCCACGATGTGTCATACGATATTCAGTTATGTTTGTACGTTTTCCATAGCCTTTTTCTGTTACTACTAGTATTTGTTCATCAGGGTTTGCTATTTCGCAACCAACACATTTACCATCGCCTAAATCAATACCTTTGACACCTGATGCTGTTCTACCCATTATTCTAATTTCTTGTTCACCAAATCTAATCATTCTACCATTTGAAGCAGCAATTACTATTTCGTTTTCCCCAGTTGTTTTTTTAACGGAAATTAATTGATCATTTTCTTTTAGAGAAATAGCGATTTTTCCACTTTTTCTAATGTTTTCAAATTCAGTTAAGGCAGTTCTCTTAATTAATCCATTTTGTGTACAAAATACAATATTATTATTTTCTTCTTCTTGATTTATTTTAAGCATTGCAGTTACTTCTTCTTCTTTTTCAAATGGTAACAGATTAACTATTGGTATACCTTTTGATTGCCTACTATATTGTGGTATTTCATAACCTTTTACTCTATAGGCTTTTCCCTTGTTTGTGAAGAACATTAGGTAATCATGGGTTGTCATTGATATTAGTTTTTCCACAAAATCATTTTCGTTTGTGGTCATTCCTTTAATACCAACGCCACCGCGATTTTGAGTTTTGTATGTTTCACTGGTCATACGTTTGATATAACCTTTATTTGTGAGGGTTACAACGATGTTTTCCACAGGTATGAGTGATTCATCTTCGATATAGTCAATGGCTGTCATATCGATGTTTGTACGTCTCTCATCGCCGTATTTATTTTTGATTTCTAGCATTTCATTTTTAATTATTTCTAATACTTTAGCTTCTGAAGCAAGTATTTCTTTATAATATTTAATTTTTTCTAATAAATCTTTTAACTCGGCTTCTATTTTGTCTCTTTCTAAACCAGTTAATCGACGTAATTTTAATTCTAATATTGCTTCGGCTTGAATTTCAGTTAAGTTATATTTCTCGATTAATTTTGTTTTTGCCTCTGTGTCGGTTTTTGCTTCTTTAATTATTTTTATAAAGTCATCAATATTATCTAAGGCGATTTTATAACCTTCTAAGATATGAACTCTTTTTTCGGCTTTATCTAAGTCAAATTTAGTTCGTCTTATGATAACTTCTTTTTGATAATCAATATATTTTGAAATAATGTCTTTTAGTCCTAGAGTTCTTGGGGTATTATTATCAAGCATTAAAAGAATTATTCCATAGGTTGTCTGGAACTGAGTATGTTTATATAAGTTATTTAAAACAACTTGTGGATTGGCATCTTTCTTTAGTGTTATGGTTATTTTTATACCATCTTTTAGGTCTGTATGATAATCTGCGATACCATCAATTACTTTAGTATGAACAAGTTCAGCAACTTTATCTTTTAAATCTGATGTATTAACCCCATAAGGAACTTCATCAACGATTATGTAATGACGTCCATTTTTTTCTTCAATGGTGGCTTTACTTCTAATTGTGATTGTTCCTCTACCTGTTTCATAAGCTTTCTTTATTCCACTATTACCTAGTATAGTGGCACCAGTAGGGAAGTCTGGACCTTTGATATATTTCATTAATCCATCTGTATCAATGTCTGGATTATCGATATAAGCAATACAACCATCAATTACTTCACCTAGGTTATGTGGTGGGATATTGGTGGCCATACCAACGGCAATACCCATGGTTCCATTAACTAAGATATTTGGAAATCTTGAAGGTAAGATTTCTGGTTCTTTTTCTGATTCATCAAAGTTTGGTACGAAATCCACAGTATTTTTATTAATATCTCTAAGTAATTCTAGGGATATTTTAGATAATCTTGATTCTGTGTAACGCATAGCAGCTGCGCCATATCCTTCGATATTTCCAAAGTTTCCATGACCATCTACTAACATATATCTATAACTAAAATCTTGGGCCATTCTAACCATGGCTTCATAGATACTTGAGTCTCCATGTGGATGGTATTTTCCCATGACGTCTCCGACAATACGAGCACTTTTTTTATGAGGTTTATCTGGAGTATATCCAGATTCATACATAGAATATAAAATTCTTCTATGTACTGGTTTTAAACCATCTCTTAAATCTGGCAAAGCACGAGATTTGATAACACTCATGGCATATTCGATGAATGAGCTTTCTATTTCATTTACTATGTTGTTTTCTTCTAATCTATCTCTTGTGTGATCCATAGGTTACCTCCTTATACATCTATTGTTTCGGCGTAAGCACCGTTTTCCTCAATAAATTTTCTTCTTGGTGCGACTTCTTCACCCATAAGTTTTGAAAAAGCTTCATCTGCAGACATTACATCATCTAAGGTTATTTGTCTAAGTACTCTTGTATTTATATCCATGGTGGTCTCGTTTAATTCTTCTGCATCCATTTCACCTAAACCTTTCATACGCATAATATCATATTTAGTATTTGGATTTAATGATGCAAGATATAAGTCTCTTTCTTCTTCGTTTAAAACATATTTAATTGTTTTACCATGTTTAATACAGAATAGGGGAGGCTGGGCAGCGTAGACATGACCAGCTTCAATAATTGGCCTGAAGAATCTATAAAATAAGGTAAGTAATAATACTCTAATATGTGATCCATCGACATCGGCATCGGTCATGATGATTATTTTATGATATCTTAGTTTCTTTAAATCAAATTCTTGGCCAATTCCAGTGCCAAAAGCAGTTATGATAGTCCTTATTTCTTCATTAGATAAAGCTCTATCTAGTCTAGCTTTTTCCACATTTAAGATTTTTCCTCTTAAAGGCAAAATAGCCTGTGTCATTGAATCTCTTCCTTTAATGGCTGAACCGCCAGCCGAATCTCCCTCGACTAAGAATATTTCGCATTTTGATGGGTCTTTATCTTTACAATCGACAAGTTTTCCACCAAAGTTTATAACATCTAAGTCACTTTTTCTTCTAGTAAGTTCTCTAGCTTTTTTAGCAGCAACTCTAGCTCTAGCAGCAGTCATGTTTTTTTCCACAATAGTTTTAGCTTCATCTGGATTTTCTAATAAATATCTTTCAAAACCTTCTGAGAAAACTTTATCTGCTAATTTTCTAACTTCAGAATTTCCAAGTCTTCCTTTGGTTTGACCTTCAAACTGTGGATTTGGATGTTTACAAGATACTATCATGGTTAAGCCTTCTTTGACATCATCACCACTTAATGAATCATCTTTTTCTTTTAATAAGCCTGTTTTTCTAGCATAATTATTGATTACTCTTGTTAAAGCTCTTCTTACTCCTTCTTCGTGTGTTCCACCATCATGAGTGTTTATATTATTTACGAAAGAGTAGATGTTACTGGTGTAACCAGTATTATATTGCATAGCTACTTCAAAGAAAACTCCTTCGTCTTCTCCTTCTAAATGAATAATATCGTTTTGAATTGGGGTTTTATTCTTATTTAAATATTTAACGTATTCACTGATACCACCTTCATAATGGAATGTTTCTCCAGTGGTATCTTCTTCATCGCGGTCATCTCTTAAAGTTAATTTTAAGCCTTTATTTAAGAAAGCAAGTTCTCTTGTCCTAACTTTTAGAGTTTCATAGTCAAAGATATCGGTATCAAATATATCAGCATCTGGTTTAAATGTGACGGTGGTTCCTGTTCTATTTGGTTCACATTCGCCAATGATAGTTAACTTTTGGTCAATATGTCCACCATCTTTAAATTTTGCTTCATATATTTTACCATCATGATAAACTGTTACAATTGTCCAACTTGATAGGGCGTTAACTACAGAAGCTCCAACTCCGTGGAGTCCACCAGATACCTTATATCCACCACCACCAAACTTACCACCAGCATGAAGAACAGTATAAACAGTTTCAACGGTTGATAGACCTGTTTTAGGATGTACACCTGTGGGAATTCCACGACCATTATCTTTTACGGTGACAGAATTACCTTTGTTGATGACTATTTCGATGGCATCGCAATAACCAGCTAGAGCTTCATCAATACTATTATCAACGATTTCCCATACTAGATGGTGTAAGCCTTTTACATCGGTTGTTCCGATATACATTCCTGGTCTTTTTCTAACAGCTTCTAGGCCTTCTAAGACTTGGATATCGGATACGTCATAATGTTCGTTATTTTCGTTCATTTTTCCACCTCTATTTTCTTTATTTGTCCATTATCTATATGGATAAGTTTAGCTTTGGTTAGGAGTTTTTTATCAATACTATCTAAGTCAGTTGTAGTTATTATTACTTGCATATCTTTATCGATGTGTTTTAAAAGGTTATTTTTTTTAATATTATCTAGGTCACTAAAAACATCATCAAGTAAGATAATTGGGCTTGTCTTTTTGAAATCTTTAAATATTTCTATTTCAGATAGTTTTAAGGCTATGACAGCCATTTTTTGTTGTCCCTGGGAGCCAAATTCTCTTAGGTTGTTATGTTCTAGGTTGAAAGTAAAATCGTCTCTATGAGGGCCATATAATGTCGATTTAAGACGTATTTCTTTTTCTAAGTGATTATTATAAGCATCTTCTAAAGTTTTTTTAATAGTTTCTTTATCAAAATTTTCTAATTCTATAGATGGAATATATTTGATATTAAATCCTTTTAAACCAGTAATTTCTTCATAAATTGGTGGACAAATATTATTTAGTTTTTCCACAAATTTATTTCTCATTTGATAAATAAAGATACTTTTATTTACTAGATAATCAGTTAGAATATGAAAGTAGTTTAAATCAATTTGGATATTTTGATTTAATTCTTTTAGATATTCATTTCTGATTTTTAAAAGTTTATTAAAATCATTTAAAGCACTATAATAA
This sequence comes from uncultured Bacilli bacterium, assembly GCA_944358415.1. GTDB lineage: Bacteria > Bacillota_I > Bacilli_A > RF39 > UBA660 > Coprosoma. The sequence continues at coordinate 102,876 of CALVRA010000001.1, forward strand.
TTAATAGATAACTGTGATAGTTCGAGGTTAAAATATTTTCTTCTTTCTATAGGTGAACCTTTAATTAAATCTAAATCTTCAGAAGAAAAAATTATGACATTCATCTTTTCTATGTAGTCAGTAGTTTTGGTGATAATCTTGTCATCAATTTTGATTTGTTTTTTAGTTTTAGTTAAATCTATTTCTAGATTATAAGGCATATCTTTAATTAGTTTGCCTTTTACTATAGCTTTTTCTTCACCAGATTTAATTAAGTTATCGGAAGTAAATGTTCTATGGGAGGTTGTAAAACCTAACAAGTATATACTTTCTAAAAGATTGGTTTTACCTTGACCATTTTCACCATAAATAATATTAATTTTATCATTTAATTCTAAATTTAATGATGTATAGTTTCTAAAATTTTGAATATTTAGTGTTTTTATGATCATGTTTTACCTCACTACCTATTTTTAAGCTATTAATTTTAAAATTATAGGCTCTAGCATACTCCTATACCTCATAATCATTATACCACAAAATGGGCTTAAAAACGCAAAAATAGACCAAATAAAGTCTATTTTTAGTGTTTCTTTAACTATTTTTTCGATTTTTTAGAATTAATAGTAATCTAGTGGCTCTTAATATTTGTTTTTCAAAGGATTCTGATGATATTTTAATATCAAGTTTTTGATTGTTTTTGAAATAAACTGTTATGTATGTTTTGTGATCTATATAACCCTCTATATTGTGTAGGGATATCCAGGTGCAATGGTCACTTTTAGATGAAGTTGTTGGAAATAAAATTATTTCTTTTGTTTCTTCAACAACAATTGGTAATTTGTATTTATTTCCTAAGTTATATTTAGTGCTTTCTAAACGTCCTTTTAGAGAACTACCATTATATATACAATTATTATTAATAATTTGATTAATTGGTGTATGAATTATTTTTTCATTTTGGTCATCAATTATTTTAGTAGTTTTAATATTTTCTTGAATTAAAGCACAAGTTTTACTATTAATTTCATATATTTCTTTATTCATAATTCCTCCCTTTGTCAAAAAGACATCTTTCTTATACTCATTTTGAATGTCGAAATATGCCGAACTATGTCGTTAAAGGTAATTTTTTCAAAAAAAAAAGAACTTTAATAAGTTCTAATAGGTAAGATTAATTGAATTAAATCATCATTTTCAAGATTTTTTAAAATTATTGGTTTAATTTCTCCATTAAACATAATTTCTATTTCATCTGATTGTAATGATTTTACAGCATCCATCATAAATTTTGAATTGAATGCGATTTTAATTTCACTATCATTATTTTTTTCCACAGTTATTTTTTCTTCGACATTACCGATTTCTGGGATATTTGAAGAAATGATAGCTATATTATTGGTTGTTTCAAATTTTATAGTGTTTTTATCACTTTCATTTGTAAGTAATGAAGCTCTATCAATGGCACTATATAGGTCATCATATTTGACCTTGAGAGTTAATTCATAAGAATCTGGGATTAATTTAGATGTATCAGGGTATGTTCCGCTGATTAATCTTGTCATCATTATAATCTGATTAAATTTAAACACTACTTTATTAGCAAATATATGCATTTCAATGTTTTCTTCATCTTCATTCATTAGTTTTATTAGTTCGTTTAAGTTTTTATTTGGAATAACAATATTTGAATTTTCTATAGCTTTGGATTCTAATTTTATTGTTTTTACAGCCAATCTATAAGAATCCGTAGCTGTACAAGTAAGAATATCTTTTTCTATTTTAAAATTAATTCCGGTTAAAACTGGTCTTGTTTCACTTGTAGAAGTTGCAAAAGAAGTTTGATTAATAATTGTTTTAAATAGTTTTTCGTTTAAAATAATAGGATTTTGATTGAATTCTAATTCTAAGTCTGGAAATTCATTTACATTACTACAGTTTAAGGTAAATGATGAATTATGAGTTGTTATATATAGTTTTGAATCTATAACTTCTTCTAAGTTTATTATTTCATCTGGTAATTTTCTTATTATTTCATATATATATTTACCTGATACAACTATTTCACCAGTTGTGTCTATTTTATTAATATTTTTTTTAGGAATAAATGTTTTTATTGAGATTTCACTATCTGTACTCATTAAATATAGTCCTTCATCAGTTAGTTCAAATTTTATACAATTTAATATTGGTCTTAAATTTTTTGTGGATATTCCTCTTATAACGTAATTTAAGTGTTCTAAAAGTATGTTTTGTTTTATTTCTAATTTCATATAAAATTCCTCCTTATTTTTATTGTTTATAGTTTATTTTTTATTATTGATGTGGAAAAGTGTGGAAAAGTTTTGATTAGTGTTATAAATAAAGTTTTTTTTACTTATTTACACTATGTGGATAACTGTGGATAATTTTTGTATTTTCCACTATTTGATTTGGTTAATTATTTTTGAAATTTCCACTTCTAGATTTTTATCTTTTTTTAATTCTCTTTTTATTTTTGCTACTGAGTGCATAACTGTTGTATGATCTTTTCCACCAAATTCACTACCTATTTTTGGCAATGATTCTTTGAGATGAACTCTACATATGTACATGCCAATTTGTCTTGGTACTGATATTTTGGATAATCTTTTTTTTGATTTAATGTCATCGACTGTGATGTTATAGTTATTGGCGATTAATTGGATAACTTGATCTATTTTGTTTCTTGATATTATGTTTTTACCAATATAATCTTTTAATGCTTCAACTGCTAGTTCTAGTGTTATTTCAGAACCATTCATTATAGTAGCATAAGCAAATACTCTAGTCAAAGCGCCTTCTAGTTTTCTGATGTCTGAGGTGCAGTTACTTACGATGTATTCTTTGACTTCTTCAGGAACAAAACTTCCGATTCCTTGAGCTTCTATTTTTTTATTTAATATAGCCATTCTAAGTTCAAAATCTGGTGGTAATATATCGATGGTTAGTCCCCAGTTAAATCTTGTTCTTAATCTTTCTTCTAGTTTTTTTAAGTCATCAGGGGATCTATCTGATGATATTATTATTTGTTTGTTTTTTGTGTGTAGTTCATTGAATGTGTTGAAAAATTCTTGTTGTGTTTTACTGGCAATTTCCAAGTATTGGATATCATCAATCATTAATACATCAATATCACGATATTTTCTTTTGAAGTTATCCACAGCTTTGAAGTTACTTGTTTCGTTTTTTCGATATATATTAAGAAAGTCATCAACAAATTTTTCACTAGTTACGTATAAAACCTTTTTATTAGTTGTAGATATAATATAGTTACCAATAGCATGCATTAAATGTGTTTTTCCAAGCCCACTATTTCCATATATAAATAAAGGATTATACATGGCTCCTGGTTTTTCGGCAACGGCTAGGCCAATAGCTTTAGCAAATTTATTACTTTCACCTGAAATAAAGTTATCAAAGGTATATTTACTATCTAATCCACTTTCAAATGTAGCCTCGTTATTTTCTTTTATTTCTGGTCTTTTCTTATCTTCATTTATTTCATCTTGGGTGACATATTTAAATTTAAAGATAGATCCTGTTACTTCCATAAATGTTTCTTTGATTATTTCACTATAGTTTTCTCCCAAATGTTTTTTGTGAACATCTAGGGGAACTAAGACAACAGCATATTCATTATTTAGATCAATTAGTTTGGTTTCTTGAAACCAAGTTTGATATAAAACAGGTTTTAGTTTAATTTCAATTTTAGATAAAAAAACGGACCAAATACTTTCTAAATCCATATTATTACCCCCAAAAAGTTTAAAAACAATCTAATAAATATTTTACATTATTTTTACATTTTTTTAAAGAAAAACTGTGGAAAAAGTTAAAAAAAGTTATTAACAGTCATTTTTTGTCGAATTTTAGCGGATATTATAAAATTTCCACATAATTTGTGGATAATTTTTTTTGCACATTTGTGTATAAGTTTTTATTTTACACATATGTTGAAAAATCTAAAATTTAGTATATAATATAGGGCTACTTGATGTGGAAATAAAAAGTGGATAAAATTTAATTTTTTTTACTGTGGAAAACTAAACTATTGATTTTTTTTATATTTTTTGATATAATTGGAACAATTTTTGTGATTTAAAATATTTCGATTGACAAAAAGAGCTTTTATCTATATAATTTATAAAGCAACTTAAATTAATTTAGGAGGTGTGTATTGATGTCTAAGAGGACTTTTCAACCAAATACTCGTAAGAGAAGTAAAAAAATGGGATTTTTTGCGCGAATGAAAGCTGGAATTGTAAGTAGAAGAAGAAAAAAAGGCCGCAAGGTATTATCTCATTAATTTGCCACTGCCTGCCAGCAGTGGCTTTATTAGTAATTATTTAGGATTTATAATGAAAAAGATTAATATTGTTAAAGAAAATCGTGATTTTAATAGAATTATAAAAAATAATCGGCCTTTTAAGTATAAAGATTTTGTTATATATATAGATAAAAGAAAACCTTCTGTTTATAAGTTTGGATTTTCGGTTGGTAAAAAAGTTGGTAATGCGGTTACTAGAAACCGTGTAAAGAGGCAATTAAGAGAAATTGTTTCGCAAAATGACTATAAAAATGATTTTGATTGTATTATAATAGTTGGTAAAGGAATATTATGCCGAAATTTTAGTGAGATGCAGGAAAATTTAAATTTTGCTTTAAATAAATTAAATTTGGTAAAGGAGCACTGATATGCGAAAGAAAATAGGACTTTTATTAATTATTGGATTTTTTTCTTTATCTTTATCAGGGTGTACGACGTATGTTAAGGATAAAGATGGTAATCCAGTAAAAGAGACAACAACTGGTCAGACACTTGCAGAGAATATTTTGTGTAAGCCGACAAATGAAGATGTTTTGAAAACTTATAAAAAAAATAAGGTTGATATAAAAGATTTGCCTGAGTGTTCAGAATTTAATATAACATCTGGTAATTATGGTGGTTTATGGGAAACTATTTTTATTAAACCTTTAAGCTGGTTTATTATTAAAGTTGGTGAGATACTTGGTAATTATGGTTTGGCAATTATTGCGGTAACTTTGATTATTCGTTTGATTATTTTCCCAATTAGTAAGAAATCAGCTTTGCAATCTGAAAATATGAAATTTGCTCAAAAAGATATGGAAAAGCTAGAAAGAAAATATCGCGGTCGTGATAGTCAGGAAGATCAGATGATGAAAGCTCAAGAGATGATGGGCATATATAAGAAATATGATATTAATCCAATGGCCGGATGTTTATTTGCTTTTATTCAAATGCCACTTTTCTTTGCTTTTTTAGAAAGTTTAAATAGACTTCCGATTGTTTTTGAAGGTAAATTTTTAGGATTTAATTTAGGTATGAGTCCTTTTGTAAGATTATTTGGAGGAAATTTTGATTTTTCAGTATTTATTGATAGCTTTACTAATGGAGGCTGGATTTATTTATTACTTCCTATTTTAGTAGGTTTAACAACTTTCTTCTCATTTAAACTTAATTCTGGTGTTAGTAGTGGTAGTGATGAACAAAGACGTCAGATGAAAACTATGATGAATGTAATGCTTGTATTTATTGTGATTACTTCATTTACAATGCCAACAAGTATTATTATATATTGGATAACTGGTAGTTTATTTACCATTGTTCAAGCGGAAGTTATTAGGAGGATGAAGGAAAATGTTAGAGGTAGTGAAAAACGAAGCAAAAAGCCAAGAAGAAGCGCTCAATAAGTGTTTGGAAGAGTTAAATGTAAATTTAAGTGAGGTATATTATTATTTTGAAGAAGGTGTTTCAGGACTTTTTAATAAGAAAAAATATACAGCTTATGTGGTTACAAAATATGATGTTAAAAAATTTGTGAAAGATTTTTTAGAAGAACTTGCGAAGAGAATGAATACAAATTTTATGCCTGAGGTTAATGAGAAAGATGGAATTATAACAGCAATTATCGTGACTGATGATAGTGCAGTAATGATAGGTAAAGAGGGTAAAAATTTAAATGCTATTCAGACTGTTTTAAGACAATCTTTAAGAAAATATGGAAATTTTGATATTAAAGTTAATTTAGATATTTCTGGTTATAAAGCTAGAAGAGAAAAAAATATTGAAAGGGAAGTTAGGAAGATTGCAAAAGAAGTTTTGAAAACGAAGATTGAGGCTAAACTTGATCCAATGAATTCTTATGAAAGAAGAATAGTACACAATGTTATTGCTTCTTTTGATGGGCTTTTAACTCAAAGTGAGGGAGAAGCTCCTAATAGATATGTGGTTATTAAAATTAAGGAAGATTAGTTTCCTTTTTTTTGTTATAAAAAACTTAGATATCTTTTTTATCTAAGTCCAGGCTGTTGACAAAGTAAAATTGTCAACAGTCTTAAATATATATAATGTGTATATTTTAGTCTTTTTTCTTTGTAAAGAGGATAGTAAAATTTTTCTTTGTGTGTTTAAATACGTTTAGTGATGTGTTATTATTTATAATAAGGGGGAGTTGGTTATGAAGAAAGGGTTTGATAATAAAAAATATGTGGAAATTCAAAGTAAAAAAATTAAAGAAAAAATAAATGAGTTTGATAAGCTTTATTTAGAGTTTGGTGGAAAATTATTTGATGATTATCATGCTTCTAGGGTTTTACCTGGGTTTGAACCGGATTCTAAGATTAAAATGCTTTTGGAACTTAAAAATATTACGGAAATTATTATGTGTATAAATGCAAAGGATATTGAAAGAAAAAAAATAAGAGCAGATTATGGTATTACATATGATATGGAAGTTTTGAGATTAATTGATGAATTTCAAAATTTAGGTTTATCGGTTAATAGTGTGGTTATAACTTTATATACTGGTAAGGAAAGTTCTAAAAAGTTTATTAATCAACTTGAAAAAAGAGGGGTTAAAACTTATGTTCATACACCTACAAAAGGTTATCCTACTGATGTAGATGTTATTGTATCTGATGAAGGATATGGGGCTAATCCTTATATTAAGACTACTAAAAAATTAGTTGTTGTTACAGCTCCTGGTCCTTCTAGTGGTAAATTAGCTACATGTTTATCTCAACTTTATCATGAATATAAAAAAGGAGTTAAGGCTGGGTATGCGAAGTTTGAGACTTTTCCTGTATGGAATTTACCTTTAAAACACCCTGTTAATGTTGCTTATGAAGCTGCAACTGCAGATTTAAAAGATGTTAATATGATTGATTCATTTCATTTAGAAAAATATGGAGTAACTTCTGTTAATTATAATCGTGATTTAGCAGTATTTCCGGTACTTAAAGCAATACTTCATAAGATTATTGGAAAGGATATATATTATTCACCAACCGATATGGGTGTTAATATGATTGGTTTTTGTATTAGTGATGATGAGATTATAAAAAAGGCTAGTAGGCAAGAGATTATTCGTAGATATTATAAATCCTTATGTGATTATAAAATTGGAGAAGCAGAAGAAGATGCATATAAAAGAATTAGACTTTTAATGAATGAATTAGAAATAGATCCACTTAAGGAAAGACCTGTTATAAATGTGGCTAGAGAAAAGAGTAGTTTAGAAGATTTACCAGTTATTGCTATGGAATTAAATGATGGTAAGATTATTACTGGTAAAAAAACAGAAATATTAAGTCCAGCAAGTAGTTTGATTTTAAATGCAATAAAAGAGATAAATAATATACCAGACGATGTTGATTTACTTTCTAAATCGGTACTTGAACCTATTTTGAGGTTAAAACCATTAAGTAATCATTCTTCGAAATCTTTAAATTTAGAAGAAGTTTTAATTACATTGAGTATTTGTTCTGTGACTAATCCGATTATTAATAAAGCTATAAAGAATTTGAATAAGTTATCTGGTTTAGAGGCACATGCTTCATTTATGGTTTATAATGGTGATTTAAATACTTTAAAAAGACTTAATATTAATTTGACATGTGATTCTGTGTTTTATTCTAATAATTTATATATGAGTGATTAAAAACGGTAATTAATTTACTGTTTTTTGTGTTATAATATTTTGGAAAAGGAGCTTAATATGCGTAAAAAAGATATTACTAAGGAAATTGTTAAGGATGATGAGTATTTAAAAATAGTAGATATTATTTTAGGCTCTAAGGAGTTTCAAAAAAGGAAAAATTGGATTCATCACGAAAACTGTTCTTTATATGAACATTGTTTAGCTGTTTCTTATTTATCATATAGGATTTGCAAAAAAAGAAAATGGAATTATAAGGATGCGGCAATTGGTGGATTATTACATGATTTTTATTTAAGTCCATGGCAGGATCATATTCATGAAAAGGTACCTTTTTTTAAACAGCATGGTTTTGTACATGCACATGAGGCAATGGAAAATGCTTATAAGTTTTTTCCAGAACTTATGAATGATAGAGTAGCTAATATTATAGAAAGACATATGTTTCCACTTAATATTATTCCACCTAAATATAAAGAGGGATGGGTGGTTACTTATGCGGATAAGAGGCTTTCTATGGATGTAGTGGTTAATATTAAAGCGTTACCTAAGTATCTTGGTTTGGCACGTTTCTTTCATAAAATAAAGATATTTTTTAGGAGGTGATTAAGTTGGATGATACAATAGCAGCTATTTCGACTTCTCAAGGAGTTGGAGCTATTTCAATTATTAGAGTAAGTGGTGAAGAGGCTATAGAGATAGTCAGTAAAATTTTTTCTAATAAGAATTTTCATAATGCTTCTAGTCATACTATTCATTATGGTTATATTATGGATGGTTTAGAAAAGGTTGATGAAGTTTTAGTTACTATTATGAGAGCTCCTAAGACATTTACTAAAGAGGATATTGTTGAGATTAATGCACATGGATCTATTGTAACAACAGATAAGATTTTAGAGTTATTGTTAGTTAATGGGTGCAGATTAGCAGAACCTGGTGAGTTTACTAAGAGGGCTTTTCTTAATGGAAGAATTGATTTGACTGAGGCTGAGGGAATTATGGATTTAATTAATTCTAAAACGGATATTTCTAGGAAAATAGCTTTAAATCAAGTTGGTGGTAAGGTTTCTGATATGATAAGAAATCTTAGAGATGAGCTTGCAGGTATAATTGCGAATATTGAAGTTAATATTGATTATCCTGAATATGAGGATATTGAAGAGATAACGATAGACAAAATTAATTCAAATTTAAGTGAGTTAGAGAAAAAAATTGATAAGATTTTGACTGAAAGTAAAAATGGTGAAGTTTTAACTAATGGTATTAAAACGGCAATTATTGGTAAACCTAATGTAGGTAAAAGTAGTTTACTTAATAGATTAATTGGTGAAGAAAAAGCTATTGTTACGGATGTTAAGGGAACTACACGTGATAGTGTAGAGGCAACTTTAAGAATAGATAATTTGATTTTGAATTTAATTGATACAGCTGGTATTAGAGATACTAATGATTTGGTGGAAAGTATTGGTGTTGATAAGAGTATTAAGTTTATTAATCAAGCTGATTTGATTTTGTTTGTGGTTAATTATAATGAGAAATTAAGCGAAGAGGATAAACTAATTTTGAGTAAACTAAGAGGTAAAAATTATATTACAGTAGTTAATAAATGCGATTTAGAGAAAAAAATAGATGATAGTAATTTAGAAAATGTAATTTATGTTAGTGCTTTAAATGATGTCAATATTGATGAGATAGGTAAAAAGATTAAAGAAATGTTTAATTTAGAAAAGATAGAAACGACTGATTTAACATACTTAACTAGTGCGAGAAGTTTGTCTATTTTAAGAAAAGTACTTGATAGTGTGAAGAATGTTAGAAAAGGTATAGAAGAAAATTATCCTATAGATATGGTAGAAATTGATTTAAAAGATATTTGGAATTTACTTGGTGAGATTATTGGTGAAAGTTATGATGAAGAGTTATTAGACCAATTATTTAGTAGGTTTTGTGTTGGTAAGTAATATTGCGTTTTAATTAATTGTCTGATGTAAAATTATTTTTAGTATTTGGTGGTGGTAATATGGATTATGAAATTATTGTTGTTGGTGGTGGTCATGCAGGATGTGAAGCTGCTTTAGCATGTGCACGTAAAGGACATAAGACATTACTTGTAACAGGAAATATTAATAATATTGCGGATATGCCTTGTAATCCTTCAATTGGTGGTAGTGCGAAGGGTATTGTTGTTAGAGAAATAGATGCCTTAGGCGGTGAGATGGGAAATAATGCAGATAAAAGTTTACTGCAAATTAAAATGCTTAATACGGCTAAGGGTCCTGCAGTTAGGTCTTTAAGAGCGCAGGCAGATAAGGTTACTTATCCAAAAAATATGATTGACACTTTAAAAAATACGGATAATTTAGATATTAAAGAAGCTTTAGTTAAGGATGTACTTACACCAAATAATAAAGTTAGTGGAGTTTTACTTGAAGATGGTGAGGTTATTGATAGTAAAATAGTTATTTTAACTACTGGAACTTATATGAATGCGGATATTATGGTTGGAGATACTCGTCATAGAGAAGGACCACATGGTGAGAAGCCATCTAATTATTTGAGTGATAATTTAGCAAAAAAAGGTTTTATTATCAAAAGATTAAAGACAGGAACCCCACCTAGAATAGATAAGGATAGTATTGATTTTTCTAAAACTAAGTTGGAAAATGGGGATAATGTTTATCATACTTTTAGTTTTGATAATAATCCTATGTATGATATAGATAAACAAGTTCCTTGTTATTTGATTTATACTAATGATGATACACATAAAATTATTAGAGATAATTTAAATAAATCTAGCATGTATGGTGGCCTTTCTGATATTAAAGGTGTTGGACCTAGATATTGTCCATCTATTGAGGATAAGATAGTTAGGTTTAGTGATAAGGAAAGACATCAGTTATTTTTAGAACCTGAAAGCTTATATTATGATGATATTTACTTGCAAGGTTTTTCAACTAGTATGCCTTATGATGTTCAAGAAAAGATGGTGCATTCTTTATCTGGTTTAGAAAATGCGAAAATATTAAAATATGCTTATGCGATAGAATATGATGCGATTTATCCAACACAGTTAAAATTTAGTTTGGAAACTAAGTTAATTGAAAATTTATTTACAGCAGGACAGATTAATGGTACGAGTGGTTATGAAGAAGCAGCTTGTCAAGGATTGATGGCCGGTATTAATGCTTGTTTAAAATTAGAGGGTAAAGAGCCTTTTATATTAAGAAGGGATGAAGCTTATATTGGTGTTTTAATTGATGATTTAATTACTAAGGGTATAAGGGATCCTTATAGATTACTTACGTCTAGGGCTGAATATAGATTACTTCTTAGAACGGATAATGCAGATTTAAGACTCAGAGAGTATGGGCATAAGTTTGGTTTAGTAAGTGATGAAAAGTATGATAGATTTTTAGAGAAGAAAAAAAATATTGATAAGGCTGTTTTAGAATTTAAAGATAAAAGATTAACACCTAAAGATAATGATTATTTGATGAGTTTAGGTACGAAAGCATTAAAAGATGGAGTATCACTTTATGATTTACTTAGAAGGCCTGAGATAAAAATTACTGATTTGGTGAGATATTTGGATAATGAATATAGTGCTGAAGTGTTGGAACAAGTATCTATTTCGGCTAAATATGAAGGATATATTAAAAAGTCTTTATTGGAAGCTGAAAAATTAAAAAAATTAGAAAATAAGAAAATTCCTTTGAATATTGATTATGATGCGATGCATAATTTAGCTAGCGAGGCTAAACAAAAGTTGAAAGAGGTTAGACCTAATACTATTGGACAAGCAATGAGAATTAGTGGGGTAAATCCAGCAGATATTTCTATTTTAACGATGTATATGAAGCGAGGTTAATATGAATATTGATGAATTTAAATTAGAGGTAAGTAAACTAGGTATTAATGTTACTTCTTTAGAACTTGATAAATTAGAAAAATATTATAATTTGTTAATAGAATGGAATGAAAAAATCAATTTAACAGCTATTACTGATAAAAAAGACGTTTATTTAAAACATTTTTATGATAGTTTGACTTTGGTTAAAGTTATTGATTTAGAAAATGTTTCTAGTTTATGCGATTTAGGAACAGGTGCCGGTTTTCCTGGTATTATTCTTAAGATATTTTTTCCAAATTTAAAGCTTACTTTAGTTGATTCTTTAAATAAGAGAATTAAATTTTTAGAGGTTTTAGTTAATGAGTTATTTTTAGAAAATGTTATTTTGATTCATGGAAGAGCCGAAGAATATGGAAAAAAGAACAGAGAGTGTTTTGATGTGGTTACGGCTAGGGCTTTATCTAGTTTTCCTATTTTACTTGAGTATAGTGCTTCTTTATTAAAAAAAGGTGGCCATTTAATTGCGATGAGAGGATTAAATGATAGTAAAGATGGGGAAAATGCAATGAAAATATTAAATTTAAAAATTAATAATGTTATAGAGTTTGAATTACCAATTGAAAAAAGTAAGAGAACTTTAATTGATGTGGTTAAATTGGATAAAACTTCTTTAAAATATCCGAGGAGATATGCGGAAATAAAGAAGAAGAGTTTATGAGTTGTAAAACAATATTTGAGTTTAAGCTAATATTGTTTTTTTGTGTAAATTTAGTTGAATTATTTTCCAAAAAATAGTATGATAAAATAAAAGAATAGAAGGGAGGGGTGGATTTTGTTCGAAAATGGTCAATTAACAGTGCTTAATATACGTGATATTTTACCTAATAGATTTCAACCAAGGATTAAATTTGATGAAGAAAAATTAGAAGAACTTGCAGAATCTATTAATAAATATGGTGTTATTCAGCCTATTGTAGTAAGGCCTGTTGGTAGTAAATTTGAAATTATTGCTGGCGAGCGACGTTTTAAAGCGAGTAGACTTTCGAGCAAATCTACTATCCCAGCTATTGTCGTGAATTTATCTGATAAAGATAGTGAGGAAATTGCCTTACTTGAAAATGTACAAAGACAGGAACTTAGTCCGATTGAAGAAGCCGTTTCTTATAAACGGATTTTAGACATGGGTTATATTACACAAGAAGAGCTTGCAAAGAAAATAGGTAAGTCTCAATCTACTATTGCAAATAAAATAAGGCTTTTAAATTTAGATGATGAAGTTCAAAGTTATTTACTTAATAACAAGATTTCTGAAAGACATGCGCGAAGCTTACTTAGAATATCTGATAAAGAGAAGCAAGTTCAGATGTTACATAGAATTGTGTCTGAAAGATTAACTGTTAAGCAAACTGATAAGGAAATTGCTGCTATAAAAGATGAAGAAGCAAAAGAAATTAATCCAATAGATTTGGATATTCCTATTAAAGTATCAAATAATAGTCAAGATTCTAATGAAATTGAAACTTTATTTGGCGAGGAAGATGAAAGGGGAAATAGTATGGATATAGATCGAATTATGCGCGAAGCAAAGGATATAAATGGTAATTCTGTATCTGAAACGAAAGATATTTCTGGTTTGATGTCACCAAGTGGAATTGATGTTCAGCAAGAAACTCAGCCATCATTACAAACTAATGATAATAGTTCTTTGGAAGCAAATAAATTTATTAATGTGGCTCAACCAACTGTAGAGAAACCGGTGCCATCTACACCTGTTAATAATGGTGTTACTTTTGATAGTATGTTTAATCAACATATTATCTCAGAGCCAGTTACGAATAATACTTCTATGTTAACACCACCAGTGATGGAAAGTAGTTCTGTAAATTCTAATGAAAGTCAAAATGTTAGTATTATGCCATCTTTAGGTGTTGATTCTTCTATTGGTGTACCAGTAAATAATGATAATTTGAATGATGAAGTGACTAGCTCTGAAAGTACTGGTTCTTCAGTTAATATGAGCTCGGTAAATCCTGAATTTAATTCAGTAAATAATGTTCCTAATCAAGGTGGAATTCCAGAAATTACACCAGTTGTTCCAAGTGTGAGTGATGGATCAAATATGTATGTGAATAGTGAACCGATGATAACACCTGAGACTAAAAAGGCTATTTCAACTGCTGTAGCTAATGCATTAAAAAAATATAATGAGGATAAAGCTAGAAAAACTATTGCTAGTACGATTCCATCTCCAGTTGCTCCAGTTTCTGAAATTGCATCCGATGTAAGTATACCAGATACTAATATTATTGCTGGTGATACTTTGAGTGAATATGCTAATCCAACTCCAGTTATGGCTAGTACGATTACTCAAGATGTCAAACAGGTTAATAATCAAGCTAAGTTTGCGGAAATTGTTAAATTACTTAGAGATTGTGCGGATAAAATTGAACAAAACGGCTATTTTGTAAATGTTGATGAACTTGATTTAGGTAATCAATACAAAGTGACATTTACGATTAATAAGGAATAGTTTATGTTTAGAAAAAAAGCTGATTATTGTTTAAATTGTGTTACTAAGCCTTGTGTGAAAGTTTGTCCTTTAAGAAATGATATTCCTTTATTTATTAAGTATTCTAATGAAGGTGATTTTTTAAAGGCTTTTAATGTACTTAGTGAAACTACAATTTTACCAGCAATTTGTGGAAGAATATGTCCTTTTTCAAGATTATGTGAGGGTAATTGTGTTAGAAAATTAAAAGGTGAACCAGTTCAGATTGGTTATATTGAAGCTGTTATTGGTGATAAAGCTATAAAGAAAAATTATCCTTTGTTTAGGAAAATGAATGATTTTAATGGGAAAAGTGTGGCGGTTGTGGGAGCTGGACCGACTGGTCTTTCATGTGCTTCTTTTCTGAGAAAATTAGGTTATAGTGTAACTATATATGAGAAACATAATTATGTGGGTGGACTTATTAGTCATGGAATTCCTGATTTTAGGTTAGATAAGGAAATTTGTGAAAAAAGTTTTGAAAAAATTATTAATTTAGGAATAAATATTAAATATAATGCTTTTTTAGGGAAAAATATTTTTTTGAAAGATTTAAGGAAAAAATATGATGCGGTATTCTTAAGTTTAGGAGCAAATGTTTCTAAAATTCCTAGTATTAAGGGTAAAAATTTAAAAAATGTTTATGGGGCTAATGCTTTTTTAGAAAGTAAGGTAAAATTAGATTTAAAGGGAAAGAATGTTATTATTATAGGTGGGTCTGATACAGCTATGGATATGGCTAGGGTAGCTAAAAGATGTGGAGGAAATGTTTTAGTTATTTATAGGGGCTCTTCAAAAGATATGAAAGCTTTAAAAAGTGAGGTTTCTTTAGCTAAAAAAGAGGAAATTTCGTTTATGTTTAGGACGAATATTAAACAGATAATTTCTAATGGAAATAATTATAATGCTTATTTATATAATGATAGTGGATATAATTTTATATATCCATGTGATTATGTGTTTTTTGCGATAGGTTCTAAAGTAGATGAAAAAGTTAATAAAATGCTTGGTTTAAAGTTAGATATGAATGGTTATATTAAGGTTGATAAGAAAAATATGACTTCGATTAATGGAGTGTTTGCTGGCGGCGATGTTATAAATGAAAAACATACGGTGGCACATGCTTTAGCTTCTGGAAGAAAAGCAGCTTATAATATCGATGAATATTTAAAACAATTTGACAATAAGAGTATTTAAATATAAAATGAAACAACTAGGAGGTATATATGATTAAATTTACAAAGATGGAAGGTATTGGCAATGATTATGTTTATATAAATACTTTTGAACAAAAAGTTTTAAATCCAAGTGAGCTTTCTAAAAAGATTAGTGATAGACATTTTGGAGTTGGTTCTGATGGATTGATCTTAATAGGTTCTAGTGATATAGCTGATTTTAAGATGTCTATTTATAATTCAGACGGATCACAAGCTGAGATGTGCGGAAATGGTATAAGATGTGTGGCTAAGTATGTTTATGATAAAGGATTAACTGATAAAACTGAAATTACGATTGAAACTTTGGCTGGAGTTAAAAAAGTTGATGTGATTATAGAATCTGATAAGGTATCTTTAGTTAAAGTTGATATGGGTGAGCCTATTTTAAAGGCAGATAAAATACCGGTTATTAATTATACTGTGGAAAAGTCTTTAAATGGGGAAACTTTTGTTAAAACAAAAGTTAATGAATATGATTTTACAACTGTTTCAATGGGAAATCCACATGCGGTTAGTTTTGTAGAGTCTTTAGATTTTGATATTAGTAAGATTGGTCCAACTATAGAAAATAATAGTAATTTTCCTAATAAAGTTAATGTAGAGTTTATTCAGGTTATTAATAGAAATGAAATAAAGATGCGTGTTTGGGAAAGAGGAGCTGGTGAGACATTGGCATGTGGAACAGGGGCCTCTTCTTCGGTGGTTGCGAGTTATTTAAATGGTTATACTGAGAGAAAGGTTTTAGTTAATTTACTTGGTGGTAATTTAGAGATAGAATGGAATAAAGATGATAATCATATTTATATGACTGGACCAGCTAGAGAAGTTTTTGAAGGAGAAATTGATTTAAATTAGACATTTTATGTGTCTAGTTTTTTATTTTTTTTATTTTCTCCTTTTTCTCCGTGATATAATTATGTTAAAGGTAGATGGTTAGATGATAGAGTTTAAAAAAGTATCAAAAGCTTATAAAAATAATACAGTTTTAAAGGATATTTCATTTCAAATAGAAACTGGTAAATTTACAGTTTTAATTGGAGAATCTGGATGTGGTAAGACGACTTTGCTTAAAATGATTAATAAGTTAATTATTCCTACTAAGGGAGATATTTTTATTGATAATAAAAATATAAAAGAAATTGATGATATTAAGCTTAGAAGAAGTATGGGATATGTTATTCAACAAACTGGTCTTTTTCCTCATATGACAGTTCGTGATAATATTACTATTATTCCAAAAATTTTAAAGATAGATGAAAATAAAATAAATGAAGATACTTTGAAAATGATGGATATGATTGGTTTAGATGAGTCTTTACTTGATAGATATCCTAGTGAACTTTCTGGTGGTCAGCAGCAGCGTATTGGGATTGCAAGAGCATTTATTACTAATCCAGATATTATTTTAATGGATGAGCCTTTTAGTGCTTTAGATCCGATGAGTAGGGTTTCTTTACAAGATGAACTTTTAAAATTACAGGATAAGTTACATAAAACGATTGTGTTTGTAACGCATGATATGGATGAGGCTATAAAGCTTGCGGATAAGATAGCTATTTTTGATAATGGTGAATTAGTTCAATATGATGTACCTGAAAATATTTTAAAACATCCAGCAAATGATTTTGTAAAGAATTTTGTGGGTAAAAAAAGGATATGGACAAGTCCTAAGTATATTAAAGCTTCTGATATTATGATTGATAGACCAGTTACTTGTCTACCAAATTATACAGTGTTTTATTGTTTAAATAAAATGAAGATGATGAAGGTTGATAGTTTGATGGTGGTTGATGAGGGTAAAAAATTTCTTGGGGTTTTATATGCGGAAAGTGTGACTGATAAGGAAGCTTTAAAAAGACAGGCTAGCGATTATATGCTTAAAGATATTCCAGTGGTTAAGAAAGATGATTCTATAAGCATACTTGCTAAATTAGTTACAGAAAGTAGGCTTTTGAATATACCGGTTTTAGATGATGATAATCATTTATGTGGTCTTATTACGAGAAGTAGTTTGATTACAGCTTTGAGTCAGCAGTTCTTGGAGGAGGAATAAGATGGAGTTTATAGATTATATTATTCAAAATAAAGATCAGATTATTTCACTTTTTTTAGAACATATTGAGCTTACTTTTATTGCAGTTTTACTTTCTATTTTAATAGGTGTTCCTACTGGTATTTTAATTAGTTATGTTAAAAAGTTAGATAA
>CALVRA010000002.1 GCA_944358415.1 uncultured Bacilli bacterium
TGGTAATGAAGGTGTTATGACTACTTTTGAAGAGATGAGTAGAACTAAGACTTTTGTACTTAAAAATATTAAATAAGGAGTTAATTTAGATTAACTTCTTTTTTAGTTATTTCGGTTTACCGAAATAACTTGACAATTATTATTTTTAAAAATTTTTAAAATATTTATGACAAATCATATAATTATAATAGGGAACTTTAGTTAGTTTGCTTGCTAATAAAGGGTAAATATATTATAATTATTTTATGGAGAGTGATATTGATGAACGATGTTTTAAATGAAACAGAAAGTAAGATGAAAAAAGCAATTGAAACAATGGAAAAACGTTTCACAAATGTTAGGGCAGGGAGAGCTAATCCAGCTATTTTAGATGGTGTTACGGTTAATTATTATGGAACGGCTACACCGTTAAAATCTTTGGCGACTATTTCTATTCCTGAGGCAAGACAACTTATGATTAAACCTTTTGATAGGTCTTGTTTAAATGATATTGAAAAAGGTATTTATGAGGCTAATATTGGACTTACTCCTAATAATAATGGAGAGTGCATTATTTTAAATATTCCAGCTTTAACTGAAGAGACAAGAAAAGAGTATGTTAAACAAGTTAAGCAGATTGCTGAAGAAGGCAAGATTAATTTAAGGAATATTAGACAAGATAGTAATAATGATATTAAGAAAAGTGAAGATTTAACTGAAGATGAAAAAGATAATTTAATGGATGATGTTCAAGATTTAATTAATAAGTATAATAAAGTGATAGATGAAAAAGAGAAAGAAAAAGAGAAAGAGTTATTAACAGTTTAGGTGATGATATGTTTAACCGTAAGGTTAGTAAAGAATTAGATATTAAAAAGGTTAATGAGGTTACTGATTTAGCTTCTAAGGTTTTGAGAGTTTTTTATCTTTTACTTATTGCAGCTATTGCTTATGTGGTGATTAGACTATTTAAAGAGACTAAAATATTAGATTTTATATTTAAAATTTTAGAAATTTGTTTACCACTTTTTATTGGTATTTTTATTGCATGGCTTTTTGATCCATTTATTAAATGGCTTGAGACTAAGAAAATTAGACGAACTTTAGGAGCCGTTATTACTTATTTATTGATATTTTTAGTTATTTTTCTAGTTTTAGTTACACTTATACCACTTTTAATTGATCAGGTTCGTGAGTTTGCTCGAATTATTCCAGATGTGTTTGATACGGTTAAAACGTGGAGTTTGGATTTGTTTAATAATTTGGATAATTCTAATTTAATTGATTTTGAAAAGATGAAACATGAAGCACTTGCTTCACTTGAAGATTTTGCAACTAACATAACAACGACAATGCCACAAAATATACTAGGGGTTATTTCTAGTTTATTTTCTGGACTTGGGGTGTTTGTGCTCGGTCTTATTATCGGATTTTTCTTAATTGTCAATTTTGATAGTAGTAATAAATTATTTAATTTTGTACCAAAGAGATTTAGAAATACTACAGTTTCGCTTTTAGATGATGTCAATGGGTCACTTAGAAGTTATGTGAAAGGTGCTGTTTTAGATTGCACGCTTATATTTGTTATTTCATCTATTGCTTTTTGGTTAATAGGGCTTAAAGCGCCAATGTTATTTGGATTATTTTGTGGACTTACTAATATTATTCCTTATGCTGGACCTTATATTGGTGGA
Organism: uncultured Bacilli bacterium; assembly: GCA_944358415.1. Taxonomy (GTDB): domain Bacteria; phylum Bacillota_I; class Bacilli_A; order RF39; family UBA660; genus Coprosoma. Next base: position 1,674 of record CALVRA010000002.1, read on the forward strand.
GCACCAGCGGTAATAGTAGGTTTGACGCAAAATCCAACGATTGGAATATTAGTTTTGATTGCAATTGTAATTATTCAATTTTTGGAAGGGAATTTTTTACAGCCAATTATAATGTCTAAAACAACTAAGTTACACCCAGTTACGATTATGCTTGGACTTTTAATTTTTGGATATTTCTTTGGTATTGTTGGGATGCTTCTTTCAACACCAATAATTGCGGCTTTAAAAACGGTATTTAAGTTTTTTGATAAGAAATATGGAATTATTGAAAAAGAAGAGATTATAGAATAAAACCACTATTATGTGGTTTTTCCATAAGGAGAGATTTATATGAGGATATATGTGATTGCTGGTAAAGCAAGACATGGTAAAGATACAATCGCTTTATATATTAAAGAGTTTTATGAAAAAAAAGGATTAAAGGTTATTAACTTAGCTTATGGTAGTTATATTAAGGAATATGCGAAGAAGATAAGCAACTGGGATGGAAAAGAGGAGACTAAACCTAGGGAACTTTTACAAGAACTTGGAACAGATATTATTAGAAATAAAATAGATAAAGATTTATTTGTTAGGAGGCTTTGTGAGGATATAAGGGTTTATGATTATTATTTTGATATTGCTACTATTTCTGATGCACGTTTTCCAAGCGAGATTGAATGGCCTAAAAATAATTTTGATGATGTTATAAGTATTAAAGTTATTAGGGATGGTTATGATAGTGTTTTATCAAAAAAAGAACAAAAACATTTGACGGAAGTGGCGTTAGATGAGTATAATAGTTACGATTATGTTATTCATAACGATGGAACTTTAGATGATTTAAAAGAAAAAGTTTTTGAGTTAGTGAGGAGATGTGAGGATGAACGTTAGAGAAGAGTTTATAAAATATTTTACTAAAAATGGACACAAACAAATTCCTAGTAGTCCAATTGTACCAGAAAATGACCCAACAGTTTTATTTAATACGGCTGGTATGCAACCACTTGTTCCTTATTTAATGGGTGAAAAACATCCTTATGGTAAGAGACTTTGTGATTATCAGAAATGTGTGAGATTAACTGATTTAGATGAAATCGGTGATAAGACTCATCATACTTTTTTTGAGATGCTTGGAAACTGGAGCTTAGGTGATTATTTTAAAAAAGAGTCTATTGGATATAGTTTTGAGTTTTTGACTAAAGTTTTAAATATTCCTGTAGAAAGACTTGCTATTACGGTGTTTGCTGGAGATGAAAAGATTCCTAGAGATGAAGTTTCGGCTGGTTATTGGAAAGAAAAAGGTATTAGTGAAGATAGAATTGCTTATTTAGGAAAAGATGACAATTTTTGGATTGCTGGTGATAGTGGTCCATGTGGTTGTGATACGGAAATATTTTATTTTAGAAGTGATGATGAAGTTCCTTTAAAATTTGATCCTTCTGATGAAAGATGGGTTGAGATTTGGAATAACGTTTTTATGGAATTTTATCAAGATGAAAATGGTAATATCAGTGAACTTAAACAGAAAAATGTTGATACTGGTATGGGTTTAGAGAGAATTGTGGCTGTTTTAGAAGGCGTAGATGACAATTATAAAAGTTCAATTTGGTTTGATGTAATAAATAAGTTAGAAGAGATTACTGGTTTATCTTATGAGGGTAATGAGAAAGCCATGAGAATTATTGTTGATCATATTAGGACATCAGTGTTTATTGCGGCGGATCCTGCATCAATTAAACCTAGTAATACAGATCAAGGTTATATTCTAAGAAGACTTATTAGAAGATATATTAGACAAGCAAGAAAACTTGGTATTGAAATAAATAGTGATTTTGATATAGAGATTGCTTTACTTATTATTAGTAAGTATGGGAAATATTATAGTGAACTTTCTTGTAATAAAGATGTTGTTTTAGAAGTTTTAACAAATGAAAAAAAGAAATTTAGTAGAACTTTGGAAAAAGGACTTAGAGAATTTGAGAAGTTAGTTAAAGGTGATACTAAATTAATTAATAAGGATATCTCTTTTAAATTATATGACACTTATGGTTTTCCAATTGAACTTACTGTAGAAGAGGCCAGTGATAGAGGTATGAGTGTCGATGTGGATGGTTTTTATGAGAAGTTTAAGGAACATCAAGAGAAGTCTAGGACGGCTTCTAAGGGTAAATTTAGAGGTGGACTTGCTGGTGATGGTGAGATGGAAACTAAGTATCATACAGCAACGCATTTACTCAATGCAGCTTTAAAAAAGGTTATCGGACCAGAAGTTCATCAATTAGGTAGTAATATTACTCCAGAGAGATTAAGGTTTGATTTTCCTTGTAATCATAAGATGACTGATGATGAAAAAAAGACTGTGGAAAATTTAGTAAATGAATGGATTTCTTTAGATTTACCAGTGGAAAAGTTAGAAATGAGTAAAGATGAGGCAATTAAATCTGGCGCAGAATGTACCTTTATAGATAGATATCCAGACATGGTTACAGTTTATAAGATTGGTGATGTTTCGATGGAACTTTGCGGCGGACCTCACGTTAGTCACACTGGTGAATTAGGACATTTTAAAATTAAAAAGGAAGAGTCTAGTAGTGCTGGAGTTAGAAGAATAAAGGCTATTTTAGAATAGTCTTTTAAATATCAATAATAATTTGATTTTTAATTATTTCTTTGGTTTTATTTTGGTTAGCAAGAGAAATTTGGTTATATATTTTGAGAAAAAAATTAATTTGACGAGGATTGTTTTTTTGTTATAATATGCGTTATATAAGGAGGAAAATTATGATTACTGAGAATGCAAAAAGTAGATGGGTAACTGATTTTAATAATGGAGTTTCTTTATTATATGCTCCTGCAAGTGTTCAAGATAATAAAGATTTAGTTATGTCAGCTGTAAGTTTAAATGGTATGAATTTAGAATTTGTGAGCGAGAGGTTAAGAGATGATATTGATGTTGTAGAAGCAGCTATTAAACAAAATGTTATGGCTTTACAATTTGTAAATAGTGATTTGAGGGAACAAATTATTTTTTATGGAGTTAAAGTAGTTAAAGCGAGAAGGGAATCTTTAAGTAAGCAAGTAAAAGATGAGCCTACTTTAGAAGAACAAAAATTTTATGATAAATTAATTAATGATTTGATGAAGATAACGCCTACAGTACGTAAAGATATTACTGAAAAGTGGGCTGGATCAGAGCAGGCGCGCTATGATAAATTTAGAGAATTTATGAATCAATCATATATAGCTGATTTTATGTATGATGGAGATGAACATTCAGAAGAAAAAAATGTGAAGAGGAAATGAGAGATTATGAAAAATTTAAATAGAAGAGAGTTTTTGAAATTAACAGGTTGCGGTTTAGGAATAGCTGCTTTATTTATGCTTAGTGGGTGTAAAGATGAGGAGCTTGCGGTTATTGAAGATTATGATGTAGTATCTACTGATAATTCTAGTGATCTTGGTGGTGGACTTAGACAGGTTTTGGATGTACCAGGAGAAGATTTTAAGTTAGTGACTGAATATTCATGTGATAGTATTTCTGAGAGAACTTGGAGAGTTACGTCCGATAAATTTTTATATTTCAATGTTCGTACTGAAGGTTTATCAACTGATACAAAAGTTTATATTGATAATGTGCATATTGATGCAACGGTAAAATCTAAGTATGCGATTGTAGATGGAATATTGCAAGACACAATGGATGACAGGATTCACAATTCACAGATGCTTGGTTTTCCAATTGGTAATGATACATATTATTATGGTGTAGATGCGATTGAAGGAAGTAATGATACTTTTGTACAATCAACAACATATGCTTATAATGGTTATTATAGATCAGAACGTGTGACTAAAAGATATACAGAGTCTGATTATTTAGAACTTGGGGTGTATGCGAATAAATTTCAGTTTGTTTATGATTTGTTAATTCAAGGACCTAATGATGAAACACCTAGATGTGTTAGTGTTAATACTGATTTTCTTGTGAATATTACTTCAACTTTAGAAGATGAAAAAGAAAAACAAAAGACTAAATAATATGTAGATTATTTGGATGTGGTACATTGACAAATAGTCTTTTTTTTGAGAAAATGGTAGTGTTTAAGGAGGGGATTCCATGCTTCAAGAAAGATTATTACTTACGCCAAAAGATATTTTGGAAAAAGAGTTTAAGATTGATACTAGAGGTTATAGACCCCAAGAGGTAGATAAATTCTTAGATGAGGTAATAAGTGATTATGATGAGATGATCTCGATAATTAAAGATCTAGAACGTGAGAAAAAGGATTTAATTGATGAAAATATTAGATTAAAGCAGGAAGTACGTAATGCGAGAACTAAGTTAGATGTTTTAAGAAATGCATCACCTACAGAGGTGTCAAATGCAGATTTACTTAGACGTTTATCTAATTTGGAAAAAATAATTTATGGAGAAAATTCTAAATAATATTTTGGCAAACGCTGCATTCTTAGTAATGTAGAGGAAAGTCCATGCTTACACAGTCTGTGATGACTGTAGTGTTTGTGCATAGGGAAAAAATAACCTATGGTAGTTTTTTGACTAACGGCGAAGTTTAACCTAAGTCTTTGGATATGGTGATACTTTATAAAGTGCCGCAGTGACGATGCTTTTAGAAATAAAAGAGTGAAACGTGGTAAACCCCACAAGTAAGAAACCCAAATTTTGGTAGGGGAGCCTAATAAGAGAGAATGAGAATCTTTTATAGGATTGCTTTTAGCAATAGATAAATGTTTGCCACCTATTTTTAGGTACAGAACATGGCTTATAAAATATTATTTATTATTAGAAAGGATTATCATGAAAGAGATTGGCGAGAAATTAAAAGAAGCCCGAGAAAGCATTGGCGTTTCGATTGAAGAAGTGGCTGAAGATTTAAAATTAAGGCCATCTCAGATAGAAAATATTGAAGCTGGGAATACAGATGCTTTTAAGGATGTTTTTTATTTAAAATATTTTATTAGAGATTATGCAAAATATTTAGGACTTGATAAGGAAGATTTAGTTGATGAGTTTAATGAATATTTATTTGATTATACTTCTAGATTATCTTTAGACGATATAAAGGCCGCTAAAAAAAAGAAAAAAGACGTTAGAAAAATTAAGTCTCCTTATACAATAGAAAAAAGGAATCGTACATCAATTATTATGTTTGCAGTTTATGCAATTATAATGCTTTTAATCATCTTGATTATTTATTTAATTATTAATTTAAATACAACTGATAATGATGATTTTAAAGAAGGTACAATTATTACAGAAAGTAGGTAGTTAATGTATGAATTTACCAAATAAGCTTACAATGGCTAGAATTATTATGACTTTTATTATTATACTGATATTATTATTTCCTTTTTCAGCAATGGGAATTAATGTTACACAGCTTTTTATTAATGAGTCTATTAGAATTGATATTAGGTATCCAATAGCTGGGATATTATTTATTTTAGCTTCACTTACAGATTTTATTGATGGATATATTGCGAGGTCTCGTAATTTAATTACGGATTTTGGAAAGATGATGGATGCAATTGCGGATAAAATTTTAGTTAATTCAGTTTTGATTATTTTATGTGCACAAGGATTTATTCATCCTATTATTCCTGTTGTGATTATTGTTAGAGATACAATTGTTGATTCTATTAAGATGGTAGCTGGTTCTAAAGGAAATGTGGTAGCAGCAATAAAAACAGGTAAGTTTAAAACAGCTTCACTTATGATTGGTATTGTTTTAACATTATTTTATAATTTGCCATTTGAACTTTGGAACATACATATTTCTGATTTTTTACTTATTGTGGCAGCAGTACTTTCTATTATTTCGGGAATTCAATATTTTACGATGAATAAGAAATATATATTTGAAGAAGGTCTATAAGCCTTTTTTTATTATATTTTTTGAACAAATGTTCGTAAAACTGTTGACAATTATTTTTAAATATTATAAAATGTCAGTGTAGGAGTAAAAAAAGGAGGAAAATAAATGGCAAAAACAACTGATGATGCTAGTCAAAATTTAAAACAAGTTTTAGCAGATATAGAAAAACAATTTGGTAAAGGTTCTGTAATGCGTTTAGGGGATAATGATCGTAGAGAAATAGATGTTATATCTAGTGGTAGTATTGCTCTTGATGTAGCTTTAGGTATTGGGGGATATCCAAAAGGAAGAATTATTGAAATATATGGACCAGAGTCTAGTGGTAAAACAACTTTTGCACTTCATGCAATTGCGGAGGCTCAAAAGTTAGGTGGTAAGGTGGCATTTATTGATGCAGAAAATTCTTTAGACCCACAATATGCGGCAAAGCTTGGAGTTGATATTAATGAGCTTTTACTTTCTCAACCTGATAATGGAGAACAAGCTTTAGAAATTACGGAAGCTTTAGTGAGAAGTGGAGCTATTAGTGTAATTGTAATTGATTCAGTAGCAGCTTTAGTTCCAAAGGCAGAAATAGAGGGAGAGATGGGGGATGCTCAAGTTGGTCTTCAAGCTAGACTTATGAGTAAAGCTTTAAGAAAATTAGCCGGTGTTATTAATAAGACAAATACTATTGCAATTTTTATTAATCAGTTAAGAGAAAAGGTGGGAGTTGCTTATGGAAATCCAGAGGTAACACCTGGCGGCCGAGCTTTAAAATTTTATTCTTCTATTCGTCTTGATATTAGAAGAAGTGAGCAAATTAAGTTAGGTGCTGATATTGTTGGTAATAAAGTTAAGGTAAAGGTTGTGAAAAATAAAATGGCGCCACCTTTTAAAACTTGTGAGGTTGATATTATGTATGGTACTGGTATTTCTCATGAAGGTGAATTAATTGATTTAGGTTCTCAAGCGGATATTATCCAAAAATCTGGTGCGTGGTATGCTTATAATGGTGAAAAAATAGGTCAAGGTAAAGAAAATGTGAAGGATTATTTAAAAGCTAATCCAACTATTACCGATGAAATTAATAAAAAAGTTCGTGAGTATTATAATATGAAATAACTGATAAGTTTCAAACTTATCAGTTTTATTTTGACTTTATTGTATATTTTATGTATAATTATTTTAGAATATGGAGGGATATTTGAAAATGGATGAAAAAAATGATGTGTCTAATAATACAAATTCACAAAATAATATGAGTTATAGTTTTGATTTTTCTAGTCAAGTGGATAATACAGCTACACCAGTTAATCAAGGAGGAGTTACAGTTTCGGCTTCAGATACACCGGCAATGAATCAAGTAGTTGACGTTCAAGATTCAGTGTCATCAGCACCTAATGTAGCACAAGAGGTTATGACGTCTGTTCAAACTCCGGTAAATCCAAGTGTTCAACAATCTTCAGTAAATTCAACTGTTCAGCAAGCTACTGTTAATTCGAGCGTTCAGCAAGCTCCTGTAAGTCCAGGTGTTCAGCCAAATGCGGTTAATTCGTTAGAAGATCAAAATTTGGTTAATCAGCCTTCACAAACTACTACTGCTACAAATACGGTGGCTTCTGAGGTTACTGATGCACCAATGCCTGGGGTAGTTCCGCCTGTGACACCGGAGACTGTTATGGCTCAGAAAAATGAAAACGAGGAAATTGAATTAATTAAGGATAAAAAGGCTACTAAAAACTTTTTAATAGGTTTATTTGTGGTGTTAATAATATTTATTATAGCACTGCCATTTATATTTAATATTATGGGATAATTTATTATCCTTTTATTTTTGATTAATTATTTTGAAAATATTATATAGTTTTTGAAAGTTTTGATTGGTGTTTTTTATTTCAGTTTTTAGTTTAGTATATGCTGTTATAATATTTTTTTCTTCTTGATTAAAACATTCTAAGCATAAGTAATTTAATTTTTGAAAGTTATTTTGTTTATATATTTTTTCTAGACAGTCATAAATGAATTTTTCATTTTCTATTTCAAATCTTGTTTTAAATGGTTTTGGATCTTTTTGTTTTATTATTTGATAGTTTAGTTTGGTTTCTTTTTCTAGTTGTATGAGTTCTAATATGTCCTCTGCTTCACTTGGGAGTAGGGAGCTTTTGTTGATTGAGATACCATTTTTATTTAGTTTTATAGCAAAACATTCTTTATTATTACTGATAATAAAACAATATTTTAGTTTAGAAAGGTTATTTTGTTTGAATTGCTCTGTTTTGAGGTTAATTGAATTTAAAAAGTTTTGATCAAATTTTACAATATTTTTTTTAATGTTTTGATATTCATGGTTATTTATTTTGAAAATTGGAATTTTTCTTATATGGTATATATTATCATTTTTGTTCCATTCAAAGAAATCATAATATTCTTTTTGAAAATTTAGTAGAACATCATATATGTAGTTCATTTTTTTTGCCTCCTGGGATAAATATTGTGAGTGTGGAAATTAAGAGTCCAATTGGACCAATTAAACATTCTATATTACTACTTATAAATTGGACATATTCCTCAAAAGTATACCCAATTGTTATTAAATTTAAATAACTAATCATGAAAACAAAACCAATAATACTGAAGCCAAATCCAATTAAAAAGAAAATTATTCTAGCTATCATTGTTATCAATCCTTTTATATTTAAGTGTATTAATTTGGTTTAACAAAAATGTTTACTTGAATTTAGAAATAAGAAAATGTTATAATATTTTAAGATGGAGAGGCTTAGAATATGGAATATAATTTTACAACTCAAAAATTTCAAGGTCCTTTAGATTTATTGCTTCATTTGATAAAAACAGCAGATATTGATATATTTGATATTGATGTGGCTAAAATTACTGAACAGTATTTGAATTATATTGAAAGTATGGAACGTTTGAATTTAAATATAGATAGTGAATATTTAGTAATGGCAGCTGAACTTATTGAAATGAAATCCAGACAGTTATTACCAAATGAGGAAAGTTTGGAAAATGATGAGTATGAAGAAGATCCTAGGGAAAGTTTAATTAATAGGTTATTAGAATATCAAAAATATAAGGAGCTTTCTTTAGAACTTAAAGATATGGAAAAGCAGCGAATGTGTTTGTATTGTAAAAATCCAAGTGAGCTTACTAATTTTAAAAGTGATGATATTTCTTTGGATGATGATATTTCTTTAGATGATTTGATAAAGGCTTTTATGAAGTTTAAGGAAAGAAAAAATTTAGAGAGTCCTTTAGATACTGTAATAACACGGAAGGAATATTCTGTTAGTAAAAGATGTCATGATATAATGAAAAAATTACATTATAAGAAAAAAATAAAATTTGAAGAGTTGTTTGATATTCAAAATAAAAGTTATATTGTAGTGACATTTTTGGCTATTTTGAATTTGGCTAAGAAAGGTCAGCTTAAGATTAAACAGGATAAAAATTTGGATGATATTTTATTAGAGGAGGTGGGAGTTTGAATTTAAAGGCAGTTTTAGAAGGAATTCTTTTTGTTGTTGGTGATGAAGGGATAACTAAGGATAGATTACATGATGTTTTAGGGATTGATGATACTGAGATTGATAAATTAATATTAGAATATAAGTTTGATTTGGATAATGAGGATAGGGGGTTTAGATTAGAAGAGTATAACAATAATTACAAGTTAGTGACTAAAAAGGAGCATGCGGAATATTATAAAAATTTGGTTAATATAGAGAGTTCTGAGACTCTTAGTCCAGCGGCTTTAGAAACTTTAGCTATTATAGCTTATAATGGTCCAATTACGAGAGTTATGGTTGATGAGATAAGAGGTGTTGGCTCAGCTTATGTAATGAGAAGGCTAGTTTTGAAAAATTTGATTAAGGAAGTTGGAAAATCAGAATTGCCGGGTAGACCAATATTGTATGGGGTGACAGATCAATTTTTAGATTATTTTGGCTTGAAGTCTTTAGATGAGCTTCCAGAGGTACCAGAAGATGATGTGAAGGGAAGTCAAGATTTATTTACTTCAAAGTATAAGGAAGAGATATGATAGATTTAATATTGTTATTTTTTGGTCTTTTTTTAATTGTGAAAGCGGCAGATATTTTAGTTTCTGCAGCAGCTTCTTTAGCACTTAGATTAAATGTACCAAAGATGCTTGTAGCACTTACGATTATGGCTTTTGGAACTTGTGCGCCTGAGATGGCTATATCTTTTCAAAGCGTTCAAAGTGGGGATGGTCAGATTGCTTTTGCAAATATTATTGGTAGTTGTGTGGTAAATGTTTTTTTAATTATTGGAATGGCTGCTTTGATTAAGCCTATTAGAGTGAAGCATGCAACTATTAAAAAGGAATTGCCTATATTGTTTTTAATTACAACATTATTTTCGGTACTGATGATGGATAAGTTGTTTATTCCTTTTACTGATAATAGCTTTTCTAAGATTGATGGTATTGTTTTACTTTTATTTTTTAGTGTGTTTGTTTTTTATTTGATAGGTCTTATTCATAAGGGTAATGAGAAAAATGATGAAGATGAGATTAAATATAGTATTGGCTTTTCTTTATTATTGATTGTGTTTTCTTTGGTTTTAACTATTGTTAGCAGTGATTTGGTAGTTAATAGTGCGACAGCTTTAGCAGAAAAGTTAAATGTTAGTAAGAAAATAATAACAATGCTTATTATTGTAGTTGGTACTAGTTTACCAGAACTTGTTATGACAATTACTAGTGCGAGTAAAGGCGAGTTTGATATGGCTATTGGGAATATTATTGGAACAAATATTTTTAATATTTGTGTGGTTTTAGGTTTACCTGTGGCTATATATGGTGGCGTGGAGTTAACAGGATTTAATTTTATTGATATTTTAGCGGTATTTTTGTCATCTTTTTGTTTATATTTGTTTGCTAAAAGTAATAGGATAGTTAGTCGAAATGAGGCAATATTTATGCTTTTATTATTTATTGTTTATTATGTGTATTTATTTATGGCATAAATTCTTTTGAAAATGTTATGAATTTATGCTATAATATTTTTGTTGCTTGTGTGGCGGAATTGGTAGACGCGCACGACTCAAAATCGTGTGGCTTTAGCCGTGTGGGTTCGATTCCCACCACGAGCACCAGATTGATAGTTATTCGAACTAGTAATAGTTCGTTTTTTTATGATTTTTAAATTGGGTGGTCGAAAAGTGTCCGAAAAGTGTCCGAATACATTGATAATTTTTCTCATTTTGTATATATTGTGTTGGGTTAATAAATATAAAATTTACGATAATTTTAATTAAATCATTGCTGTTTATTGTTAAATTATATGGTAAAATATGTTTATATTATATTTTTTGAATATATTTGAAGAATTTGGAAAGGAATATTTATGTTAGAAAAAAATATTTGTTTTGTTAATTTGCTTTATAAATTTATTGTTTATGTATATTGGGAAATAGTATGAGAGTAAATCACGAATTTGGACCTTATATTAATAAAGATAGTAGAGTATTAATTTTAGGTTCGATACCTTCTTTAAAATCCAGAGAGTATGGTTTTTATTATATGCATAAACAAAATAGATTTTGGAAAGTAATAAGTGATATTTTTGGCGATAAATTTCCTGATAGTTTAGATGATAAAAAAGAGTTTTTGAGAAAAAATAAAATTGCTTTATGGGATGTTTTAGAAAGCTGTGATATAGAGGGTTCTAGTGATAGTTCTATTAAAAATCCTAAAGTTAATGATATTAAAAGTTTGATTTTAGATACTGATATTAAATATATTTTTGTAACTGGTAAAAAAGCTTTGGATTTATATAATAAATACTGTTTTAAAAGTGTTGGAATAGAAGCAATTTATTTACCATCAACTAGTGGGGCAAATGCGAGATTAAGTTTTAATGATTTAAAAGAGAAATATGAAATAATTATAAAATGTTTGAAAAAGTAATTTTTCTCTTTTTTTTTATAAAAAAATAGGTTATAATTATACTATAGGGAAGGGGCGGCTAGGATGATTTTAAGAAAACCTTATGCGTTTTTTATCAAATATTTTAAGCTATTACATGCTATTATTGCAGTTTTTATAGCGTTTTTGTTATATCGTTCTTTTTCTATTTATAATTTTTTTAGAGTTTATATTGGAAATTATTCTTCAGCTTTAAATGAGTTTTCACCAAGCAGTTTTATAAATATGTATAGTTTTATATTAGCTTTGGTGGTTATTATTTTAATTATTGTATTACTTTCAGTTATGATTTATAAAAAAAAGCCTAAGGCTCTTTATATTTATAGCATTTTAGTATATATTGGAGTAATTACTTTATTTTTTGTGGTTTATCCCTCTCTTAGGAATATTAGTGCTTATATATTAGATGTTCGTACATCAAGTGCATATAGAGATATGTTTTTAATTATTTCTATTTTACAACTTGTTTGTTTGATTTTGTATGCAATTAGAGCTACTGGTTTTGATATTAAAAGGTTTGATTTTGGAACCGATTTACAACAATTAGATATTAATGAACAAGATAGTGAAGAGATAGAAGTTGCTTTAGAGTTTGATCAAAATAAAATTAATAGAAAACTTAGATATCAACTAAGGCAAATTAAATATGTGTATGGTGAAAATAAATTTATAATTAATACTATTGGCATTATATTGCTTATTGTTTTAGCCTTTACAATTTATACTAATATTGGAGTTTATGAAGCTAACTACAATCAAGGAGATTCTTTTAGCGCCTCTGGTGTGGTTATGAATGTGAAAGATTCTTATTTGACGCAAACTGATCCATATGGGAAGAAACTTACTGATGATATGTTAGTGGTTGTAAAAACAGATATTAGAAAACAGGGAACTGTTGATAGAATTTTGAATACTGGACTTACAACTCTTATTATTGATGGTGTTTCTTATAGTCAAAATAATGATTATGCGAAGGAGCTTTTTGATTTAGGCAATCCCTATACAAGACAAAGTTTAAGTGAGAATTTTCAAAGTTATATTTTAGCTTTTTTAGTACCTTATGAGGATGCTTATAAAAGCATGGAACTTAAATTTAATGATAATGTTAGTTATGTTAAGGGAGAGATGGGAGCTAAAAATATTTTTGTTAAACTTAATCCAAATGATTTGACTAAAAATGAGAAAAATTATGATAGTTTGATTGGTAAAGAGCTTTTGTTTGAAGATAGTGCTTTGGAAGGTTCAAAATTTATGATTAAAGGTTATGAATTTAATAATAAATTTAGAATAAATTACAAGTTTTGTTATGCGACTAATAAGTGTAATGATTCGTATGAATATTTAACTCCTTCTGCAACTGGTAGTTATGCGAAAATACTTATGAGAATTAATGGTTATTTTATTGCAGATAATGATTTAAATGATCAAATTAGTTCTTTAGAGTCATTTTTAAACACTTTTGCCGTTATTAATTATAAGATTGGTGATACTTGGTATTCTAAGGATATTGAAACACAAACTGTTAGACCTAGAGCTGGAACTGATAATACTAATTATTATATTGAAGTGCCTTTAGATGTAGTTAATGCGAAGGAAATTAATATAACTTTTAAGATTAGAAATGTTACTTATAAATATGTTTTAAAATAGTAAGATGATGTGTTATAATAGAAAAGGAGGATACGCGATAGATGATTAAGAAAATTAAATATGTGATTTTTATGTTTATTTGTATGTGTGTTACTCCTTTGATTACACATGCGGAGTGTGATTATCAAAGACTTGCGGAACTTTCTAGATTGGCAAGTAATGTACAGTTTAGTTATACATATGATTTGTCGCAAGGTTTAACTTTTACTTTATACGTGACAAATTTAACTAGTGATTTGTATACAAAAGATGCTTTTGAAAATGTCATATATGGTGGTAGTGAAAAACAATTTTCATATTCATCAGGTAATTATAATTTTACAATTTATTCTAATGACAGTGCTTGTGCTGGTGAGGAACTTTTGACTAAATCTATTAATTTGCCAACGCTAAATGTTTATTCTTTGTATGATGAATGTAATCAATATCCGAGGTTTAAATATTGTCAACAATGGGGAGAATTTTCAATTTCGGAAGAAGACTTTTATGCTGAACTTAATAATTATAAGAGAAATTTAGAAACAACTAAAATAGAACCAAATGGTGATTCAAGTAATTTGTCTATAATATCAGATGTTTTAAAAAATAATTTTTATATGTTTGTAATTTTTGGGATTGCCATTTTATTTTTAGTGGTTTATAGATTAATTAAAAATAGAAAAAAATCTTAGGAGGTATTTTGTATGCGAGCGTTACGAAAATTTCCAAAACAAGTTTTCATTATAGTAATTTGTGTTTTTTTAGCTGTTCCAGCGTTTGTATTTGCAACAGGTGGCGGTGGTACTGGTTCCGGTGGTGGCGGCGGCGATAATTTAGGCGGTGGAACCACTTGTAATAACTATTATGGTGCAAGTGATCGTTATGAAAATTCCGCGGCTTTTAGATTTGATTTAGTATATAAGCCAAAGAATGGGAGCCGCTATATTATAAAAACGGTAGTAGCTAATAATGAAGGTTTGACATGGGTTTCTCAGGAGCATAATTATTCGGTTGCTAATAATTTGATAAAAAGATATGCAAATGCAGCTGGTGCGACTTATAAAAATAGTGGTGTTTTGGTTAATTTAGCAACTCAACTTGCTAATGGAAAAACAATTGATCAACTTTTTAATCAAAATAAGTTAGAGGATTATGAAACGATAAAGCAGTATATTACAAGCAGTGGAGGTTTTGGGGTTAATGAAAAGGATCTTCAATTAGAGCAAGATGATAATCCAGGAACTTATAACTCATATGGTTATAGAATTTTAATTCAAAGAATTCAATTTTTTGGTACTTGTGTACTAACGAATACTTTGTCATTTTATCGTGATTATGGTTTTGCAGCGACTAGAAAAGATGTTGCAAGTGGAAGCTCTATAGTTAGAAAATTGACTGGTAATTCTAAAACAGTGAGAATTGCTCCTAGTTCATCATCTGCACCACCTGATATATGGACAACGAGAGATGATATAGGTATTTCTCGAGGAGCTAATCATTATTATCCTAGTGGTGGTAGTGGTGAAGCGGTAAATAGATTAAGAAGTTATTTTGCCAATTGGAATGATGGTATGGGCTATAATATTTTGTGGTTTACAACAGACCCTTTTCAAGATCATGATTATTCTTATCAGGCTTCTTGTGCGAGTTGTAAAAATACAAATTCAGATTATTTAGCTTATACAATAAAAGATACTAGCGATTGGAATGGTATAATGGCTAGTGGTAGTTCGACTAATACCAATGTACAGAGCTATTATGCTGATGGAAGTTATCCTAGTGGTGATAGTCAAGATCCACAAGGGGATGTCTATTGTAGAGAGGAATTTGAAGTTTATTTTCCTAATGCACTTAGTCAGGTTTATGTTGAACCTGGAAGATATTTTTTATTAAATCCTGAAGAGAAAGAACTTAATCAAATTGAATCTGCATCGGCTATTCCTAATATGAAGTTACATAAGGTATACAGAAAAAGGGAATGTCAAGCAGAGGTTAATTTGACACCATATGAAAAGGAAACTTATGATCATTATTTGCAGAGAGTGTATAATGCAAAAAGAACTACACTTTCAAATTATGAAAAAGCCAAGAAAGAAGATTTTGCTTCGAAAATGGGGACTGTTTGGTTTAGATATAATGAGACTTATGAAGAAAGTAAGTATAATATGGATGAACCAGAAGAAATGCTTTTATATGATGCATATAGGGAAGATCCTTTAACTGATTATAAAAATTCTTGGGGAGATGCATCTTATCCAGATTCTAAACTTGTAATGGAAAATACTACTCAATATAAATTGCCTGATGAGTATTATCAATATATAAGGTTAAGAGATGGACTTTCAATGTCTAAAAAGCCTGGTGAACCTTTCAAAGATCTTGGAATAGAAAATTTACCTGTTTCTTTTGAAAATAAAGGAGTTGCTATTAGTTCTACACAAGCTAAAGCGGCGGATATTCAATTTGCTTATGATTTGCCAGATAACGCAATGCTTAAAAAAGCTGCTTCTAATGATGGATATTTAGGAACAGATTCAGGTAATGGTGGACGAGGTGGAGATTGCATTTCAAAAGATACCATTATGGGTGATACAACAAGTGGATACTCTTGTCTTGTATTAACATCTTGGATTTCTACAGGTGATGGCTGTAAAACAGAGGCGGATGCTAAAGAATTAGGTGTTGATTGGAATCCTAAAGGTGGTTATTGTTGTCCAGCAGGTACTAAGTATAATGAGGAAACTGGAAATTGTGATGATGGAACTACTGATTCATGTGATAGTGAGGCTGAAGCTAAGGAACAGGGAAGAGATTGGAATGCTAAGTATAAGTATTGCTGTCCAGTGGGTACTAAATATAATGCATCAACTGGTAAGTGTGATGGCGGTTTTGTCAAGGACTGTGAGACAGAGGCAGATGCAAATAAATTAGGTGTCGATTGGAATAAGAAATATAAATATTGTTGTCCAGCAGGTACTAAATATAATCCTGATAGTGGAACTTGTGATAGCAATGATATTCCAGATGATGGTTGTGATAGCGCAGCAGATGCTAAGGAACAAGGAAGAGATTGGAATGAAAAACATAATTATTGTTGTCCAGTAGGTACTAAATATAATGCTTCTAATGGTAAGTGTGAATCGAGTCCTACTGATAATGGAGATGAATGTAAAACAGAAGCAGATGCAAATAAATTAGGCGTTGATTGGAATCCAGTAGCAAAAATGTGCTGTGCTGAAGGTACTACCTTTAATGCAGAAACAGGTAAGTGTTCTGGTGGTAATGAAATTAATCCTGTTTGTCCAGAAAGTGAATGTCCATATGGTTGCTGTCCTTCTGGAGAGTGTGCACCAATGGAAACTATTGATGGACAGCCTTTATGTCCAGGTTTTGGAGCTAGAGATGTTATTTATAGAACGATAGATTTGGAAAATCCATTCCCAGGTCAGAATGCTGAGAAAAGAGAAACTGGAACTAACTGGTGTTATTTTGTGGCTGGTTCAGTTACTTGTAGTTACAATAATCCAACAGTAAAAGGTGTTATTACAAGAGAAAGAAGTGGTAAGACTAATGGACACAAAGTTTATGATGAGAATCATGTTTTATATGAGATTACTTTAGATACAAGAACTATTGCGGCTATTAGAAATTACAATAAAAAACATGAGTATGATGATTTTGAACTTAAATGTGTAGATAATGGAAAATATTGCTTTAGTGAATTTTTAGATAATGAAGTTGATATTAGTGGTAAATGTGATGTTGACACTAAGAGTGCTTTTATTTCTTGTGATAAGGATGTATAGGAGGGAATAAGACATGAAAGAATCATTTTGGGGTATATTTGTAG
Source organism: uncultured Bacilli bacterium (assembly GCA_944358415.1). Classification (GTDB taxonomy): domain Bacteria; phylum Bacillota_I; class Bacilli_A; order RF39; family UBA660; genus Coprosoma. The sequence goes on from CALVRA010000002.1 coordinate 18,985, forward strand.
TAGGCCTTGGAGTTTTATCAATATTCTTTATTGTGTTATTCCAAAACCTTACAAATACTGATGAACATAATTCACAGCTTTTAAAAGAGGTGACGGAAGCAGCTATGTGGGATGCTTTTGATTATGCTTCTTTTAGAGCAAATGGTACGGTGAGAATATATCGAGAAAAATTTGTTGAAAACTTTATTAGAAGATATGCAGAAAGTGCGAGTAGGATGAGAAATTATGAAATAAAGTTTTATGATATTAATGAGAACCCCCCTAAAGTAAGCTTGAGTGTACGGAGCGGAGTTGTAGGGTCTGTAGGCCAGACTAGGATGACATTTGAACTACAAAATAGGATAGATGCCATTTTAGAGGTTCCTTATTAAAATAAAAGAAGAGAGAGGATGAGTTTATGAATAATTTAGCGGCTTCGGCTAAGAAATTTTTGAAAAACAAAAATATGATAACTATTGTAGGCGTCGTAATAATTTTGATTCTACTTTATTTTGGTTATAGTACACAAATCAATAGAGCAGTAGAACCAATTAAAATCCCTGTGGCCACACAGACTATACAGCCAAGGACAGAGATTACAAATGATATGGTACAGACAATTGATATGCCTAGTATTTCATTAAGTGATAATGTTATTAGGTCAACATCACAAATCGTTGGGAAATATTCGAATGTAAATTCGGTTATTCCTGAAGGTAGTATGTTTTATACTGATACTGTTGTTGAAGCTGATGAGCTTCCTGATGCGGCTTTTTCTAAGGTTAAGGCAGGAGAGGTTGCTTATAATTTTCCAGTAGATATGGAAAGTACTTATGGTAATGCGATTATGCCTGGAAATATGATTGATATTTACATGAAGATTGGTGACGGCCAAGATGAAAAGATTATGCTTGGTAAATTAATTGAGAATATTGAGGTTTTGGCAATTAAGGATTCTTCTGGACGTGCGGTGTTTGAAGATACTGATGATACTAGAAGTCCATCTATGATGATTTTTGGTCTTGAACCTGAGTTATATTTAATGCTTAAGAAGGCTTCTTATATGTCATCTTTAGGAGTTGAATTATATCCTGTACCTCATGGTATGTCGGTTGAAGGCGAAGAAACTGTAACTCAAGTTTCTACACAACAACTAGTTGATTATATTGATGCACATTCTGTTAATATTCCAATTGTGGATGAGAGTGATAATGATCCATTACTTCCAACAGTTAAAGAAACTGGTGGGGCTAAAAATACGGTGACTATTACTTATCCAGAAGGATGTAATGGTAAGTATACTTGTACTTATGTTAAAGATGGTGGAAAGAGTCAAAGAGTTACTAAGACTACTCAAAATGTTGAGTATACTGGTGAGGGCACTTTGATAGCTACTGTTCAAGAAGAAAATGGCACAGCACATTCAATTACAGTTAATATTCCATTAGCTAATTCAACTAATATGGGGTCATGATATGAATAATGTTTTTGAACAAATTGATTTTGGTCATTTGAAGCCTTATCTGGCTGATGATGATATAACGGATATTTCTTATGATAATGGTGGTCAAATACATTTGAAAACCTTATCTAAGGGTATTTATAGGATTGAAAATCCAGCTATTAACGATGCATTTATGGAGAAGCTAGCGTTTCAATGTTCGAATGTTATGGGTAAAACTTTTAACATGGCTCATCCGTTTTTGGATGCAGAGAGTGCGGAGTTACGTTTAGCTTTCATCCATCCAACTATTGCTCAAAATGGAATTGCTTGTGTTGTACGTAAAACACCGGCAAAGATTCGTTTACAAAAAGAGAAGATAGTAGCTGATAAGTATGTTGAATTAGATGTTATTGATTTTTTAGAGCAATGTGTACTTGGACACTGTAATATTATTGCTTGTGGAGAGACTGGTTCTGGAAAAACAGAGTTTATTAAGTATTTGGCTTCGAAGATTGCTGAAGATGAAAAAATTATTACTATTGAGGATACTTTGGAGTTACATTTAGATAAGATATTTCCACATCGTGATATTGTATCTATGAAGACAAATAATATTGCTTCTTATACTGATATTTTGGAAGCTTGTATGCGACAAAATCCCAAATGGATTTTACTTTCAGAGGTTCGTAGTGCGGAAGCGGTTTTAGCGGTTCGTAACTCAATTTCTTCTGGTCACTATATTTTATCAACTATTCATGCTGATAAGGCAGCATCTATTCCTAACCGTCTTTATAGCTTGCTTGAGACTAATCAAGATTTGGATCAGTTTATGAGTTCAATATGTAGGTATATTCAGCTTGGAGTTTATATTCGTGGTTATACGGATAAGGCGACCCATAATTTTAAACGTGAGATTGCGGAAGTTACAGAGTTTTATGTAACTAATGATACTAACGAAGCAGGTCATAATATTATTTATCGTAAGGGTGCGGATGGTAAGGTTATTAGAAATAATCCTAGTCCATATTTGATTGATTATTTGGAGGTTCAAGGGGTATTTTTACCTAAAGAATTACAGAATATGGCTGGTGAGCCTTATACTGATGCGGAAAGTATGAAAGCTAGCGCGGAAGCTAATGAGAAAGAGTTAGAGAAAAAGAATGCTAATCAAAATGTTTTAGCTAATGATGTGATTCAAAGTACAGATTTAAATAATATGGCTAGTGGAAATATGAGTTCAGGTGTGGGTCAAGTTTCAAACAATATGATGAATTCAAATTTGGATGGTATGGCAAATCAAAATATGAAAGCAGTTAACATAGCAAATCCAACTATGAATCAAGCTTTAAATGGTGTTGCGAGTGCAAATACTACAGTAAATCCAAATGTGAATAATGTGGCTAGTCAGAGTTTAAATGGTTTAGCTTCAATTCAAGGCGTTAATACTAGTCATACTAATGCTTTTACCGGTAATGGTGTTAATGTTTCTACAGGTAAAAATGTGGAAAATTTATTTGAGTAAAGGAGGGTACTATGACATTTTTAATTCTTCTACTTGTGACGATTATTGCGATATTTATAGTTTTATATCGAAATAATAATAACAGTAATAATGTTTATAAATTTATTAATAAAAGAATAGGTGTAATTTATAATAAGTATGCTCCTTATTCATTTAGAACAATTAGGGAGAAGATTAAGGAGTTAGGTCAAGAATATACTCCAAGGCAATATACAATTCAAATAGTTGTTTTTGCGGTGGGTGCTGCGGTTATTACATATTTATATTTTTACAATATTATTGTATCAATTATTTATGCTTGTTTAGCAGTAGCGGTTATTCCATATTTGACATATTTACGTTGTAAAAGGCTTTATAGTGAGTTTATTTTTGAACAAATACAAGTTTATACAACTAATACGATTATGGAGTTTGCAACGACGCAATCGTTTGTTAAGGCTTTAGAAGGAGTTTATTCTTCAAATGTGCTTGAAGATCCAGTAAAAGCTGATGTTAAGATGATGATTGATATGGCTTATCAGAATGGTACTATTGATCAATCTATTAGTTATATGAATGCAAAATATGATTTTTATATAGTTAGAAATATGCATCAGTTGTTTTTACAGATTACTAATGAAGGTTCAAGAGATTCTGGTGAGTCTTTGGAAAATATGAGCCAGGATATAGATATGCTTGTTGAAAGTGTTTATAGAGATAGAATTGATAGAGCAACTTTCCATAAGAAGTTTTTACAGTTTGGTATTATACTTTATTTGATGGTTATGCTTGTACAGTTTATGCTTGGTATTGAGACGTATAATGAAATGCTTAAGGACTGGTGGGTACAGGTGTTACTACATGGAATTATTTGGTTAAATACATTCTTTATTTTATCTGGTGAAAAATATTATAATGAAGATGTGGGGGCTGAGTAATATGAGTTTAGGATTAATATTTATAATTATTGCAATTATAGTTTTAGTTATATTAGAAGCTAATAATCATTTTAGTTCTAATAAGTTTATTAAGGAAACTCAGCCTTACTTTAAGGTTTTACAGGAAGATGATTATGAGTTTTTACTTAGGATAAGATATGGTAGTGATGTTGATGTTGAAAAGATGTATGGACTTAGGGTTCGTAATGGAGTTGTTGGTATAATCTTTTGTTTGTTTATCTTTTTGCAACAACTTACTTTTGCTTATGTTTTGCTTTCATTTTTAATCGGATTTTTACTTTTTAAGTTACCTTATATGCAATTAACAAATTATTATAAGCAGAATTTGAATAAAATTAATTTAATGCTTCCATACTATTTAAAGGGACTTGAAATTTTGGTTCAGCACTATACAGTTCCAGTTGCTTTATCTCGTTCGATTGAGACTGCACCAGAGCTTTTTAAAGATGGCCTTAAGGAGCTTGTGGCAAAGATAGATGCTGGTGATTCATCTGTACAGCCTTATATGGATTTTGCTCATGAGTATCCAGTTCGTGATTCGATGAGAATGATGAGACTTCTTTACAGACTTGGTTTAGGTAGTCAAGAAAATAAGCAAGAACAGTTATTAATGTTTTCAAGAACAATATCTACTTTACAGAATAAGGCACGTGAACAAAAGTATAAGGAACGACTAGAAAAGATGGAAAATAAAACGATGATGATGCTTTTCTGTACTGGTGGAGGTATTCTTGGATTTCTACTTTTGTCAATGATGATGATGATGAATTATTAAGTGTAGTCAAAAAAAATAAAATATGCTATAATTAAAAATAGGAGGGTAGGTGATAGTTAATGAAAGAAGCTGCAGGAGAAGCAAACTTAACAGTAGTTGCAATTATATTGATCGGTGTTATTGTTGCCGTTGTTACACCACTTGTTAATAGTTTAATGAGTAGTACAGCTTGTAGATCTTGTTGTACAGATGCTGGAGGTGTATGGGAAGGTAATCAATGTAATTTGGAATATGGAGATGCTGGTTCTTATTCAGAATGTTGGCAAGAAGCAGATCCAGATGCTGAATGTAGTTAATAAAAGCTTGCTTTTGTGGGCAAGTTTTTCTTGGATATTAAGGCGGTGAATTTAAATGAGGGAAGGAATCGGTAGTGTATTTTTATATAATATGATTATTTTGTTTATTATAATTGTATTTGGCCTTCTTTCAGCTACGATTAGTTATTATAAGGCATTTAAGGTTAATGAAAGATTGCTTTTTATGATTGATAAGTTTGAGGGTTATAATAATTTATCAGTGGAAGAGATGCATGATTTTTTAAAAAGTATTGGTTATGCTTCTGTGCCTGGGGCAAATGTTCAATCACAGTGTCCTAGTTCGAAGGATGGAGGTACGCTTATTACTTCTAAAAATGCACACCATTTGTACTGTGTTTATTATTTTTCAGATGATCGTGGAAATAATGAGGTTGGCAATACTAATGGGGATAATGAGCCAATATATTATAATTATGCGGTAACGACGTATATTTATCTTGATTTACCGATTGTAGGGTCGTTGAAATTGCCGGTTTATACTAAGGGAGAGCGTATATATAATTTTAGTGATGATCAAGTTCAAGGTGGTAAAATATGAAAGAAGCTATAGCTAATGCTGGTGTATTTAATTTAATTATTATTTTTGTGATAGTTTTGATTCTTTTGTTTATTGGTTCTCTTTCTTATTCTAGAGGTTTTAAAGCTAAGAATAAGATAATTGAGGAAATTGAAAAGGATCAAGGTTTTAATAGTAGTACACAAGCTCGTGTAGATGAGTGGCTTGGGAGTATTGGATATAGAGCAAATGTCGGATATATTACAAATTCGGATAATTGTGGCAGTGTTGATGGAGGAAGTTTAGTTAGCCAAGGAGCTAGTCATCAATACTGTGTGTATGAGTTTGATACTTGTTCTTCATATGGAGCTGATAATTCTAAGTGTGGAAAGTATTATCGTGTAGTTACTTATATGTATTTTGATGTTCCACTTATAGGCGGATTTATAAAAATACCTGTCAATGGTGAGACTATGATATTTAATGAAATTACTAGTTAGGAGGGTGAGAGTATGAATGTTATAATTGCTAATAAATTTCGTGATGCTTTATCTAATTTGGATATTGAAGTTATAAAGAAATTAGAAGGAGAGTTTACAGTTGATGAGGTTATAAATACTTTTCAAAATTTCTTTTTTCAGAAAATGATTTTAGATATAACGGCTTTAAAGGATTATAAGAATATTAAAACTTTACAGCAACTTTCACTTTCACTTGATGTGGATAAGGTGGTGCTTTTGCTTGACGCATCACCAGAGACATCTGATCCAGAATATTTATCCGATTTGATTTCAATGGGTATTTATAATTTTACGATGAATGTTGATGGTGTTAAGTGGCTTATTGATCATCCTAATAGTTATCGTGATGTGGCTCAGTATCATCAATTAGATACAACTCATGGTTCATCTATTGGTGGGACTGTACCTGTTAATTATACTAATGATTTAAAAAAATGTTCAGTAATTTGTTTTAAGGATATTACGCCTGGAGCAGGGTCAACGACATTAATTTATATTGCTAAAAAACAATTAGCGCATAATTATGATGTGGTGGCTGTTGAGGTTGATAAACATGATTTTATGTATTTTGATGAGGATAAGATGTACAGTGTGACTAGTGGAGAGCTTGGAAATACAATAAATAAGTATAGTACATCTGATATTATTTTACTAGATGGTAATGCTAGTCCAACGGCTGAGACTTTTGCGACTGAGGTTATTTATTTACTTGAACCATCTAAAATACAACTTAATAAATTATTGGCGCGTGATCCTAAGGTACTTGAGAGAAATAAAAACAAGAAAATTGTTTTAAATCAATGTATGCTTAGCAGTCAGGATGTTTCTGATTTTGAGTTTGAGACTGGTCTTACAGTGTTTGCAACTATTCCACCTTTAAATGATCAAAGTGATGAAAATGAAGCTTTGGATAAGTTTTTTGTTAAACTCGGTTTTTATAAACAAGATTCTTCTAATGAGGGTGATAAAAAAGGAATTATGGGGTTATTTAAATAATTCTTTGTTCTATTATGGCATTTGTGAGTGATTTTGTAATAGGTTTTTGTTTAGTAAGTTTGTAAATTAATTGTATAAATATCACAATCTATTGACAAAATCTTTAATAAAAGGTATATTTATTATGTAGATTAAGAGGAGGTTTATATATGAATTTAGTTAATACGTTGGATTATTGTACTGAGTTTATAGATGGTGGTATTCCAACTGGTATTGGTAATGTTGTTCATTTAATTGTAGTAGCTATTCAAATTGTGGTTCCAATACTTTTAATTATTTGGGGTATGGTTGATTTTGCTAAGGCAATTATTGGACAAGATGAGGATAAGATTAAAGCTGGTCAAAAGTTATTTATAAAAAGACTTATTGCTGCGGTAGTTGTATTCTTGATTGTTACTATTGTTCAACTTGCTATTAGACTTGCAGCTACTGTTGGTGGCGAAGAAAATAATGCTAATAATGCTTGGACTTGTGCTCAATCATTAATTAGTGGACAAGAGTAGTTATAGAAAGTAGGAATGAGATATGAATTTAATTTATATGTTAGATGCTGCTGATTCGACTTTATGCGAAGGAATTTTAGTTCCTAATACTTTATTTAATGTTGTTTCAACTATTATTAAAGGTATTAAGATTGTAGTTCCGATATTACTGATTATATGGGGTATGATGGATTTTACAAAGTCTGTTATTGCAAAAAAAGAAGAAGATATTAAAAAATATCAAAAAGCGTTTGTTTCACGTCTTATTTCTGCTTTAATTGTATTTTTAATTATATTTGTTGTTCAATTAGCTGTTAATTTAGTTTCTGGTGTAGAAGACAAATCGAATCCAGATGGTACAACTGTAAGTGATATTTGGAGTTGTAGTAAGAAATTTATTAATGGTATTGATACAAATAATGAAACAGAAGAATAAGAGTTATCTAACGATAATTCTTTTTTTAATTTTTCTTTGGATATGTGTAGTTGTCAATGATGTGAGACCAAAAAGTCGTAAAAAATATTAATTAGGAAGCTGTGCGTTAGCACAGTCTTCTTTTAAAATATTTCTTTTTTGAATAGGAGAAATCCAACCTAATACTTGCATAGGAATGTTATTAGAGCGTTTTAAATAAGCTTTCATTTGTTTTAATAAGTCATTATAAGAATAAAATTTCAAAAAATTATAAAATCTGTTTTGATCATTTCTGTGACTACGTTCAACTTTTCCATTATGTCTAGGAGTCCTAGGTCTAATTAATTGATGTTTAATATTTAGTCCATTAAGTAAAACATCTAAAGGATGAATTCTATCAGTCTTTTTGGTATGAGTAAATTCACTACCGTTATCAGTTTGAATTATTTGAGGCTGATAATTAAAGTAGACAATAGCTCTTTTCACAAAATCAACAGTTGAATAAGAAGATTGTTCTTTATAAGGATAAATAAATCTTTCACGTGAAGCTTCATCAATCATAGTATATTGATAAAACTTTTCTTTATCTTTGCTAGTATAACATTCTTTAGGAACATATTTCACATCCATTTGCCATTTGATTCCAATGTTTTTAGGGGTGTCATAGTGTTTAGGGTTATATTTAGATTTTTTCTCTTTGTTTACATATATTCCCATTTTTCTCATAAATCTAAAAAGTGATGTAGCATGTCTAGAGTAGCCTTTTTCTACTCGAAGTTTACCATATAATTCACATAATGAAATATTGGGGTTTCTTTTTAAATAATTTTTAATCCATTTGATTTCTTCTTCGGTATGAGAATTAGGATGAGGAGTAAGAGGTCTATGAGATTTATCGGTTAAAGACTCTTTAGACCCATCAAATCTTTTATTCCAACGCATAAGAGAGGCTTTAGATATTTTATATCTTCTGCATACAAAAGATATAGGATAACCATTTCTATATAATTTAACAGCATAATATCTTGTGTTTAATTCATGTGGAATATATCTTTGAATTTGTGATATAATTGTCATAAGCAATAAGTCCTTTCGTATAATTTTTGTTTTCAATTAATATTTTATACGACTTATTGCTTTTTTTCTAGTCTACTGGTCTCACATCAATTGTAACTCTACATCTTTTTTTAATTTTTCTTTGGATAGTTATTTGTTCATTTATAAATCTATGGTATAATGTTTATGTATATATTAATTATAAGGTAAGGGATTTTATGAGAAAATATTTGCTTTCAGTATTTGTATTATTTTGTTTTATTTTTATTGGAATAAATGATGTAAAAGCGGCAGATAATTGTACATGTTATTATAATGGCCGTTTACAAGATAGTGATTCACAAGGGAGAAATGAGACTCATTATTTAGTGTCTATTAGTTTTAACAAACAGAATTATAATTCCTCTGGTGATAAAGAAAAGTTTCAACCAAATATTTCATTTTTTGGTGAAAAAATGTATCACCCTGATACCGAAGAAAGCGGTAAAATAGAAGATGAAACATCTTTAGCAACGTGGTTTACAAGATATTTTCAAGGAGGAGCTGGAGTTAGTTCATCTCAGGTAGAGTCACTTTTTGATACAGATTGTGATTGTAATGCTGTTGGAACATTGACTTTTATTTCTTCTGCAGGGTCTAAAGAATTGTATTATAATATTGATGATTATTATTATATGTTGCCGTCTGATTTGCCAGTTCTTGGTTATAATCGTTTAGATTTGACTTCAATGACTTATGAACAGTTTCAAGAACAATTGGAGTCTGATAATGTTGGTAATACATCTTCTGGACAAGGTTTTGCTGGAATTCAGGGAATTGTAAATTGGGGCAATCTTATTTCTGGTACAGGATATTATAATATCGATGATGTTGGAAAAGGATGTAGTACTGTTACACCGATAGCAACTTATTTATCTCAGATTTTTTGGCTTATTTGTGTTGTTTCAATTATTTTCCTAGTTGTAATGACTGCTATAGATTTTATAAAAGCTATTGTTGGTTCTGAAGAGGACAAATTGTTAAAAGCGTTTAAAAATTTTAAAACTAGAATTATTGTTGTGATTATTTTGATTTTATTACCAGCTATAGTTAGTTTTGCTATTAATATTTATAATCAAAATGCTGATAATAGCAATGGTGTTGTTGAGATTGGTGAAGATGGTAAGCCATTTTGTAATGCTATTGGTGAGGGTAATAATTAATTTGAAGGGAGGTTTGTCTTTTGAATGGTTTAGATGTTTTAACTGATATATTAAGAACTATAACTTTTTTCTTGGATGATAAAGTTTATGGACTTATACCTACAATTTATGGCTTATTTATGAATTTGTCTCAAATTGATTTACTTTCTGGGGAAGATAATCCAATTTCAGCTTTGATTAGTCGTATATATGTTTTATTGGGAATATTTATGTTATTTAGATTAGCATTTTCTTTGCTTCAGTATATGGTTGATCCAAATTCTTTTAGTGATTCAGCTAAAGGTTTTGGAAAATTAGTAACTAATTCTTTAGTTTCTTTAGGTTTATTAGTATTAACTCCTTGGATTTTTAGTACAGCAATGGAAATTCAAAGTACTATTATTAATCAAAATGTTATTCCTAGTTTGGTTTTAGGAAGTGGTATTACATCTGGTGATGCTGGCACAAGTACAAATTCAGGTACTGTAATGAGTGCGGATTTTGTACAAGAAATTGCGAAAGATACGCAGTTTATGATGTTTGGAGCGTTTTATTATGTTAATGGAAACGTGGTCTCAGAGTGTGCGGAAACACCTGTATTTGGGACTATTGGTATGTCTACTAATGAGTCTTGTTTGGAAACTTTGGATGAAGGTTTTGCTTCTGAAGAGGCAATATATTCATCGAATGTACAATTGTCTAGTTTTTTTAAGACGGCAGATGAAAATGGTAATGTAACTGATAATCGTAATTTTACGCATTTTGATAAATTATTATGGTGGAAAATAAACGGAGAATATGTAATTAATTATATTCCATTTATTTCTACAATTGCTGGAATATATGTTGTATTTTTACTTATTACATTTTGTGTTGATGTTGCAGTGCGTATTTTAAAATTGGCATTTTTACAAGCTGTTGCACCAATAGCTATCATTTCCTATGTTGACCCTAAGGAATCTTTAAGTAATAGTAAGCTTTCTAATTGGCTTAAGGAAACAGGCAAAACCTATTTTTCCTTGTTTTTAAGATTAGCTATGATTTATTTAATTTTACTTTTAATATCAGCAATTGCGAATACTGTACTTTCTAATGGTAGTCCAATTCAAAATAGTATTTCAGATTCATCTTATACTATGTGGGTTTATTTATTCTTGGTTATTGCTTCATTTATGTTTGCTAAAAAAGTACCAGAATTATTGGAAAAGATTTTTGGTATTAAAGGATCTGGTGAATTTAGTTTAAATCCATTTAAGACTATTAAGGATGTAGCAACTATTCCTGCTATTGCTGCTGGTGGTGCAGCTTTAGGTGCAGGTGTTGGAGCTATGGCTTCAAATACAATAGCTGCATATTCAACTGTAAAAAATAATTGGGGTAATAATATTAATGATTTTAAAAATAATTTTTCTACTGCAAAAGGGGTTGCTGGAAAGATGGGTGTAATTAAATCTGCTGCATCACCATGGCTTGGTATTGGTGGTGGTGCTATTAGTGGCGCTATTCGTGGTGGTAGAGCTGGATATACTGGCAAAAATATGATACAAGGAGCTATTGCCGGTAGAAAAGCTTCAAATCAAGCACGATATAGACGAGATGTAAATCAAGAGGCAAACTATGGAGTAAAACAACGAGTATTTGATAAAGTTAGTGATTTTGCAGGTATTAAAAATAAAGATGCAGGTTTAGGAAAAATGGATAAAGATATTAAGATTTTGAAAAAACAAATGTCTGATTTGGATATGCAAGAAAGTGGTGTTAGAGAGCAAATGGCGGGATATTATAAACAATACAATAGAGATATGTTAGATGATGCAGTAAAAGCAAAAACATATGAAGAATATTTAAAATCTCAAAATATAAATATTCCTGTTTCGCAATCTGTTACTATGGGAAATACTAATGTTGGAAATGTCGAACAGCAATTTAATGTATCTGCTGAAAATGTTGGTGTAACTGGTGGCGCGAGGTCAAATGTTAATGAAGATATTGATAATAGAGTTCCAAAGGTTATGCAGGATGTTGTGCCTGAAAGAAATGTTGCTAATTTAGGTGATATTAGCGGTCAACCATCATTTAATTCAAATCAACAGTCTCAACAAGTTATTGAAATTCCATCTGTAATAATTGATGAGAAAACATTTAATGAATATAAAAACCTTTCAGATACAGTTGAATCAATTAATAATCAACGTGAAGATTTACGTCAACAAGTTTCACGTTATGAGGATGTGTCTGAGGTTAAAAAATTAAATAAAAAGGGGTGATTAAATGAGATTTTTAATTCCGGCTAACTCAAAGAAGTCTATGTTAATATTTGGAGCTTTTACAACTTTTGATTTGATTTTATTTGCTTCTGGGATATCTGTAACGATAATTATGCTATTGATTATAGCTCCAAATTCTTTATTTACAGCGGTTATTGATTTAATGCCGGCAGTTATATGTGGTTTTTTGGTACTACCGGTACCAAATTACCACAATATTAGAATTATAATTCAAGAAGCTTATAGATTTTTTACAACAAGACAAAAGTTTATTTGGAAAGGATGGTGTGTGAAAGATGAGTACGCAGAAGAGTCGCAGCAAGTACACAAATGATTTTGTACCTATAAGGTCAATTACTAATGGAGTTATTATTTGTGATAATAACGAAAAGGTTACAGGAGTAAAGATTTTTCCTAGAAATATCTTTATTTTGGAACCTGATTTGCAGAATATGATTATTACTAATTTAAAAAATGTTTATAATATGATTGATTATGAATTTTGGATTGTTGTTGCGGATAGACCTGTTGATATTACAGCTTATTTATCAAGATTGCAATTACTTTATAATTCACAGACTAATCCTGTTAAGAGAAAGTTAATACTAGATGATATTAATAAAGCCAATATGTTTACTACGACTATGAATGTTGTTGATACAGAATATTATGTTTTATTTAAAGAGAAAGATATGGATAAGATTCAGAAGAAGATTAGGAATTTAATTCAATCTTTTGCTTCTGCTGGTCTTAATGTGGCACAGACTTCTAATGATGATTTAAGAATGATATTAGATAATTTCTTAAATGGTGGAATGACTACTAGTTTTGGGACGGTGATGAGTTAATGGATATAAGAACACAAATTGCTCCTAAGGGTTTAGAGTTTAAACCTAGTAGTTTTGTTGCAAGTGACAAGTATTCTACAATTTTAACAGCTATTAGTTATCCTAAAATGATTTCACCTGGTTTTTTAGCTAATTTAACTAGTATTCCTGGAGTTAAGATGGTTATTAAACATTTACCATTACCATTTAGTGTTATTAATAAAATGATTAATAAAGAGATTGCAGATATGAAGGTTCGTTATCAAGAAGAACACGATGTAACAATGCAAGAAAAATTACGACAAGATTATGAATCTTTAGAGGAATTTATTAAGCAGTTGGCGGCTACACAAGCTAAAATATATGACTTTCAATTACATTTAATGATTACTGCTGATTCTGAAGATGAATTAACAGCTAGAAAATTACAAATTAAAAACTATCTTGAAGCGATGGATATGAGAGCTATTCCTTTACGTTTTGAACAAGAAAAAGTTTTAAAAAGTATGCTTCCAATTTTTCCTAAACAAGATATTGAAGAGAGAATTGGAACACCAATTCCTTCTCCGACTTTGGCGGCTATGTATCCTTATGTATTTGATAGTATTAAAGATCCTGGATTATCTACTTTACTTGGTGTTGATTTTTCTGGTGGTGTTATTTTATTTAATCAATTTTTATATCAAATTCAAAAGGAGCACAATAGAAATAATGCGAATATGATTATTTTGGGTACTTCTGGTAGTGGTAAGTCTACGGCTGCTAAATTACTTTTAAGAAGTCATATTAGAAATGATTATAAAATGGTTTTAATTGATCCTGAAGGTGAACTTGAGGATATGACTAGACTTTATGGTGGAGATTTTATTGATCTTGGTAAAGGTGGAGAGTTTGGTATGATTAATCCGCTTGAGATTATTATGGATGCAGATGCGGATGAGATTAAACAAGGTATGGGTTATGCTGTACTTACTAGATCTTTACAAACTGTAAAAGCTTTTATGAAGTATTATGATCCATCTATTACGGAAGATGTTTTAAATATTTTTAGTGAGGTTGTTCAGGAAACTTATAAAAGATTCGGAATTGATTTTAATACAGACTTTACTCATTTTACTTCTCAGGATTATCCGACTTTTAGAGATGTTTATGCGACTGTTAGGGGTAAAATTACAGCGATGCCTGATCAAAATAAGGAAAGAGATATTTTAGAGCAGCTTGAGCTTAAATTAAGGCCTTTAATTAGGGAACTTAGATTTTACTTTGATGGTAAAACAACTATTTCACCTAAAAGTAATTTTGTAGTATTTAATATTAGAGAATTAATGAATGCGGATGAAAATATTAGAAATGCACTTTTCTTTAATGTTTTAAAGTATGCATGGAGTTTAACTTTGGATTCTAATATTAATACAGTATTAACGGTTGATGAGGCTCATGTGCTTTTATCTGGTAATAATACTTTAGGTGCGGACTTTTTAGCGCAAATTCAAAGACGTGCGCGTAAGTATAATACTGGTACAATTATTATTACTCAGCAGCCAACTGATTTTAGTGATCCATCTGTTATTACTCAAGGTAAGGCTATTTTTGATAATGCTTCTTATTATTTGATAATGGGATTAAAAAAACAGGCGGTTGAGGATTTGTCTAAGTTAATTGATTTAAATGATAATGAGAAAGAAAGTATAAAGGGATATAATCAAGGTGAGGCCTTGTTTGTATGTGGTAGTAAACGTTTAAGAATTAATGTTGTTGTTACACAACAAGAACTTGATTCATTTGGATCAGGTGGCGGTCTATAGTTTGAGTTGGAGGTGGTAGTGTGGCTTTACCGACAGTACTTTTAAAAGCAAAAAATTTGATTTCAAAAGGTGTGAGTGCGGCAAGAACTGCGAGTGCGGTAAAGTCTGTTACTTCTGATTCTACTGAATCAAAATCGCTTTTTTCAGGAATGAAAATTATAATTTTGGCAATTGTAGGTTTAGTGTCATCATTTATTATTATTCCTCTGATATTTATTTTAATTGCTGGATCTACTATTTTTGCTTTTCCAGCTATATTGTTTGCTGATAATTATGGAGTTTCTAGTGGTTCTAGTGGTGGTAATGGTGGTGTTAGTGGTGGCACTATTGGAAGCGGAGTTGCAGCTTCAGTAGTTGAGTGTGCTAGGCAGCAAATAGGAAAACCTTATATATGGGCAGCTGAAGGACCTAATTCATTTGATTGTTCTGGGCTTGTTACTTATTGTTATAGGGAGGCTTTAGGCGTTGAGGTACCTCATCAAACTAAGTTATTAGCTGCTTCTGATAGTTTTGTAACTGTTTCATCTGTAAATGAAATTGGAGCTGGTGATATTATATTAGATGGTGGAAATGATATTCATCATGTTGGTATATATACAGGAGCTGGAACAGTAATTCATGCTCCAAAGCCAGGAATGAATGTTGAAGAAGTTTCTTTAGATAGGTTTAAAAGTTGGGTTGGTGGATTTGAAACTTATAGACGTTTTATAGGATAGTTGGTGGTGATATAATGAAAAAGTTATTAATAATTTGTCTAGTTTTATTTTTAACTGGTTGCAGTGCACAATATAATTTGGAAATTAATAATAATAATATTGTTGAAAATGTTACTGTGTCACTTCCAAAACAGTTGGTTAACAGAGATTTATTAGATCCATATCTATCAATTGATAATCCTGTATATCCAGGGACTGATTTAGAGGACTATTATAAGAGTTCTTTAAATGAAGATCGCGATAATTATTATCTTTCATATAATTATACTCATAATTATGAAAAATTTTCTCAAAGTTTGTTTTTAAAAAGATGTTATGAAAATGTTTATTTTACTGATACTGAAGATAAATTATCTCTTTCTACTAGTGATACTTTTATGTGTATAAATATGCTTGATGATGGTTTTTATTTAGATGATGCTAATATTACTATTAAAACTGATATGAAAGTTATTAGTAATAATGCTGATAAAGTATCTGGTAATAGTTATACTTGGAATATTGATGAGACTAATTATGATAATAAGCCTATTAATTTGATTATTCAAAAGGATATGAATGTTCAAAATATTATTGTTGAAAATGATAGCTCATTTACACTTATTTTCGTAGTAATTACTGTGTTAGTTTTGCTTTTAGTAATTTTTATTTTTATAAGATTGAAGGCAAAAAAGAATAATGCTATTTAATTAGGTGGTGTTTAGATGAAGATGAAAACTGGATTTTTTAAGAAAAAAATTAAATTATTTTCTTTTTTGTGTTTAATTTTATTAGTGCTTTTTGTTAATTTAGGTCCTATATTTGCTGGAACTATTAGTTCTTCAACTGATTATTACAAAGAAGAAAGACAGTTTATGAGGAAAATTGAAATTATTCATGAAGCTTTTCCTAATCAAATTGATGAAGCGGCTTTATATGCAACTATTGCACATAGGGGAACTTCTACAGGCTATGTAAAACAGTCGTATGATCCTGATTTTGATGAAAATGCATATAGAACTATTATAGGTAATTTTAAAAGTGATGTTAATAGTGTATTTGGTAATCCACTTCAATATATTGATGTTCCAGCGTTAATTGAGTTATTTCTTAATGCGGTAGGAGCAGCTTTAAGTTGTGGGATAGAGGCTATAATGGGAACTGATGAAAATGGAAATGAGGTTCAAACTGGTATTGATACTAGTAATGCGGATGTTCCGTGCATGGTTAGAAAGTTATTGGAACCATATTTTAATAAATTAAATCATACATCTGAAAAAAATGTCGAAACTTCAGTTACACAACCACGTTCTATAGATTTGTTAATTGCAGCTACAATTATAATGCTTGATTCTAGTCATTGGACAGGTACTTATAGTGATGAGAATTATATGAAGGCTTTAGCTGGTGATGGACTTGTAGGTAATATGTTTGATGGTAGTGATCTTTTTCAGGCTGTTGCAGCTACAGTTTTTAATGGGGTAATTTGTGGTGCATATTTTATTGCTGATATAGGAACTGGCGGAAATTTTGTTAATATTGCATTAACTCATTTTAATCCTTCTATGACTTTTACAGAAGATGATTCTTTTGGACTTGAAGGTGCAAGTCCAGAGGATAAACTTAGTCGATATTATACGATGGCTAATATATGTTCCTATGGTTTTTTAGGAGGAACTTATGATTATTTAAGGAATTATACTTTGGAAACTGATGAACAAAAAGAGCAGTATCAGGCTAAGAAAGATCAAATAGCAGAGGAAATTATTCAGCTTGCTGATTATTATAGAAGAATTTCTAAATATAATTCTTCTGGAGGCAGTGGTTCTTGTTCTGGAGGTGGAGGTGTTTGTTCTTATAAGATTCCTGGTGTTGATGGAGAAGTAAGTAATATTAAAGTTCAAACTATTCAAAGTGAGTATGGTAATGTGTCTGGTAAAGCTGGTGATGATATTCCTGGTGAGGGTTTAATTGATTTTGAGGATGATTATATACCAGGAGTTGTATATGCTGAATTTGGAGGAGCTGATTCTGAAACTAGAAAAGCTCAGGCAGTGGCTTCTAGAAGTTATGCTTTAACACGTGGTACTGCTATGAATGGAGCACTTAATATTGGACTTTCTATTGAAGCTGGACAATGGGTTTTAAGAATTAGAACTAGTACAAGTGATCAAGTATATTGTGATGTTAAGCAAGGTTGTTCAACATTAAATGGAAGTATGCAAGGTACAATTCATGGAGCATATA
This sequence comes from uncultured Bacilli bacterium, assembly GCA_944358415.1. Classification (GTDB taxonomy): domain Bacteria; phylum Bacillota_I; class Bacilli_A; order RF39; family UBA660; genus Coprosoma. Next base: position 36,948 of record CALVRA010000002.1, read on the forward strand.
CTGTATATGCAGGAGCAATTAATGGATCTTTGACAAGGCAGCCACTTTCTGATCAAACTTTATTAGATGATGTTGCAGCAACTAGAGGACAGGTTGCAGTTGATGGTTCTGGATTTGTTGTGAATACTGGTTTTGTTTCTAGTGATCAAAGAGCTTGGCAAAGTGCGATAGGTTCTGGGAAAGATTATAAGCAAGCGATTATTGATCATTATAGTAGTAGAGGTGTAGTTGATGTGACTTCTACTTGTGATAATAGTTGTGGCAGTTCTGGTATTTATTCTAATGATGAGTTGGAGGAGTATTATCAATTGTCTAAAGCAGCAGTTAAGACAAATACTAGTGTTTCGGCTGATATGGCTGGGACAGAGTATGGTTCGCTTGATGGATTTAATGCGCATATCAAAGAAACAATTAATAATGCTGGATATGGCACTAGACAAGGTGTAGTAGCAGCTGGGGTGTCTTTGATTGGTGATTATATTAAGGCTACTGGTAAACGTATTAGATATAATCAGAATGCTGGATTTTGTCCGGGAATTACAACTGGTAGACAATCCGCCGAAACTGAGGGGGTTGTTGATAATCTTTATTTGGATTGTAGCGGTTTTGCTTGGTGGACTTTATATAATGCTGGGTTTAAGATACCTTGTTATCCGGAAACTAGTGGTATATATAGTTGGGCTAGAAATGCTGGGTATATAACTGATAGTAGAGCAGGTAAAGCTGGTGATTTTGCTGTTACTAAAGGAAAAGGACATGTTATGTTAATTGTTGGTACTTATGATGGTGGATATTATGTGGCTGAGGAAACAGGATGTAGTGAAGGTGGCGAGATTAATAAGCGTTCTTATGATAGTTTATCTAATTATGCAATTATAAATATGGATGAATATTATAATAATCCGTCTAATTTAAGGTGATTTTATGAGAAAGAAAATATTAATATTATTAGGTTTTGTATTTTTAACATCAGGTTGTACTATAAATTATGATTTGTCAATTATGGATGGTAATTATACAGAAAAAATTGATAGTATAGAGACTAATTCAACGTATTTTGAGACTAATGATGAAGGGGTTATTCCAGCTAATGAGTTAAAAAAATTTTATTTAAAACAGCCCATACCACTTAGTGAATCCACACCGATGTTAGATGATGGTATGGGAACTGAAAATGATGCAGCTTATTATCATGTGGAGGATATTTCTAATAATAGTAGAGTCGGTCTTAGGTTTAATGGTTATTTTAGGTCAGTTGATTTAGCTGAGTCTAGAATGATTGATTATGGTTATAACCGTTTTTTAAAGGCAACAGTGAATGATAATGTAATTTTGTCAACAGGTGAAAAATTAAAAATATTTGAGGAATACTCTAATTTAGATAGTGTAGTAATTAAAATTAAAACTAATCATAAGGTTATTAAGGAAAATGCTGATAAGATAAATAAAAACACATATATTTGGAATGTTGATAGGAATAATTATTCTGATAAATCTATATATTTTGAGTTTGAAGCTGAAGGTCCTAAAGAAGGTGAACTAGGTTCTAGTATTTGGATATGGTTATTAATTATTATTGTATTTTTAGTTGTGGCTATATTTATAGGATTAAGAATTTATAAAAAGCATAAGAAAAGTAATAAAATATAATTATTAACTATGAATAATAAGTTTTCATTAATAAAATCGTGTAAATAGAGGTAATATTAACAAATATTACTTTTTTATGGTATAATATTTTTGTTTAATAACTTATTTAATTGGGAGTGATAAAGCATGAAATTAAAATTTAGAGCAGATAAAAAAGATTGGTTGATATTTGGAGGATATTGTATTGTATTACTTTATTTTGTGGCAATTGCTCTTTTAAATATTATTCAGTTTGCAAAAGGTGATTTAGATCATCCATTTCATGGTTTGAATCCTTTTCCAGCTTTTTCAGCCGAGAATATTGGTATGACAATGGTTTGTTATATTATTGCTTTAGTAGCTAGTATTTTTAGTGTGTCTGATCGTTTTTTTGAAAGAGAAAAAGGCATAGGTTTTTCTACTGAGGCTAAGAAGGCTTCTAAAGGATATTCTAGGTGGACTAGTGTTGATGAGATGAAAAAAGAGCTTACAATGGTTAAGGTTCAAGATGCAGAAGCTGATGCTGGTGGGCTTCCTTTAATTAATGATGGTAAAAAGATGTGGGTTGATAATGGTGAAGGTCATAATTTGATTATAGGTTCTACTGGAGCTGGTAAAACACAGGTTGCAATTTTTCCACTTGTTCATTCACTTGCTAAAAATAATGAATCAATGATTATTACTGATCCAAAGGGTGAAATTTATGAGACAACTGCTGAAATGCTTAAAAAAAGAGGGTATAATGTAGTACTTTTAAATTTCCGTAATCCACAACAAGGTAGTGGTTGGAATCCATTACATTTACCTTATAAATATTATAAAAATGGTAATTCTGATAAAGCTAATGAGCTTACGGATGACCTTGCTATGAATATTTTGTATGATGAAAATGCCCAAAATAGTGATCCATTTTGGGAAAAGACATCAGCTGATTATTTTTCTGGTATTTGTTTAGGTTTATTTGAAGATGCAAAAGAGGAAGAGATAAATTTAAATAGTGTTAATTTATTTACGACGGTTGGTGAAGATAGATGTGGTCCTAATTCGATATATGCGAATGAATATTTTAAGTTAAAAGATCCAATTTCTCCAGCTTATGTAAGTGCATCATCTACTATTTCTGCGCCTAATGAGACAAGAGGAAGTATTTTATCAGTGTTTAAGCAAAAGATTAGATTATTTGCTTCTCGTGAAAATTTATCAGAAATGCTTTCTCATAGTGATTTTGAGTTTGAAGATATTGGTAAGAAAAAAACTGCAGTATTTATTGTTATTCAAGATGAGAAAAAAACTTATCACTCTTTAGTTACTATATTTTTGAAACAATGTTATGAGACACTTGTTGATTATGCCCAAAAATGTGGTGGAAAACTTCCATATAGGACTAATTTTTTGCTTGATGAGTTTGCGAATATGCCACCTTTAAAAGATGTTGATACTATGGTTTCAGCAGCTAGAAGTAGAAGAATGAGATTTTTCTTTGTTATTCAAAACTTTGCTCAGCTTGCTGAGGTTTATGGTAAGGATAAGGGCGATACTATTAAAGGTAACTGTACAAATATTGTTTATTTGATTAGTACTGAGCTTGCCGCACTAAAAGAGATTAGTGAGATGTGTGGTGAGGTTAAAGTTAAAACTGATAAAAAGGATAAGGATGGTAAGGCTATTGAAGAGACTAGGCCACTTATTACAGTTAGTGATTTACAAAAACTTAAAATGGGTGAGATAATTTTACTTAGACTTCGTATGGATCCTTTTAGAACTAAGTTAAAACTTAACTGGCAAATTGATTGGGGAGAAGCGGATAAATGTGAGAAAGCTACTTATCCTACAAGAGAAAAACAAAAGGTTCATACTTTTGATTTAAAAGCTTTTGTTAATGAGAAAAGAGAAGCAAAAAGAGAAGAGAGTATGAATAAGCTTATTAGTCAGGTTATGCCTAATATGAATAGGAATGCTGGTCTTCCTGGTATGAAATCTTCTGGAGTTAAAAAACCGATGTCAATGGAAGATATGCTTAAAAATATTGATAAAGCAGTTGAACGTTTAGAAAAAGAAGAAGCTCAGAAGAAAGCTAATATTATTGGTAAAATTGAACCTGTAAAGGTACCTGCTAATATGGCTAATGATAGTAATATTAATCCTTCTAAAGTTATAGAAAAACCTGAAAAGAAAGATAAACTATCTAAACCAGTAATTAATGAGGCTGATTTTGCGGCTAAAATAACCAATAAGGTTAATAAGACCGTTAAAGATAATGAACATAGTCATGAAAAAAAGTCTCAGATATTAGATAAGAAAAATGTGGAAAAAGAAGATAAATATAATAGTGATTATGTAACTGATGATCAGTTTTTTGACGATTTTTTTGCGGACGATGATGATTAGGACCTATTTAATGGGTTCTTTTATTTTTTTTAAACATATAATATAGCAGAGGTGATTGGGTGGAAATTTCAATAGAGGATTTTTTAAAGATAAATAATCCTAATGTTATTGATATAAGAAGTGTAGAAAAGTTTAATAGTAATCATATTCCTGGAGCATTAAATATAAATGCGACAGTTCTTTTAAATACACCTGAACGATTTTTAAAACCTAACTTAACTTATTATGTTTATTGTCAAAAGGGTAGTTCATCTAGGACTTTGGCTCAAGTGCTTAGGGTAAAAGGTTATAATGTGTTTAATATTATGGGTGGATATGAGGCTTGGATTTTAAATTCGTAATATCAGAGTAATTTTCTGATATTTTTTTGATTAGAAAAAGGAATTTTGCTTTTTTTGTCGTATGTTTATATATAGAGGTGGAAATATGCAATATTATGAAATGATAAAAGAAACATTAATTAAAAATGAAGTATATAAAAAAGTAAAAGATTATTCAAAAAACAGAAGTGATTTAAATGCTTATTTTGAAGTAGGCAGATTAATTGTAGAAGCACAGGGTGGTGAGGCTAGAGCCAAATACGGAAATAAGTTAATTAAAGAATACTCAGAAAAATTAACTAAGGAACTTGGAAAAGGATATACTTATACTAATTTAAGTAGAATGCGTCAATTTTATTTGCTTTCTTTAAAAGTTGCCGCAGTGCGGCAACTATCTGGTCATTTAACGTGGACACATTATCGTATATTATTATCAATTAAAGATATTAATGAAATAAAATATTATGTTAATATTGCTATTTCAAATAATTTATCTTCCAGAGAACTTGAAAAATGTATCAAGTCAAATGAGTATGAAAGAATAGGTAAAGATGTAAATATCAATGAATCAAAAGTAAATAGTTTAATAAAAAATCCGATATTAATTAAAGTAAAAAATAAAAATGAAAAGTTAACTGAATTTGCTTTACATCAGTCCATCTTAGAAAACATTGATGAATTTTTAAGAGAGTTAGGAATTGGTTTTACTTATGTTGGTAGTGAAGTAAAAATAAAGTTGGGAGATAGATATAACTATATAGATTTTTTGTTATTTAATTATATTTATAATTGTTTCATAGTTATAGAACTTAAAGTAACTGAATTAAAAGCTGAATATATTGGACAAATCATTAAATATATAGGCTATGTAGATAAAAATATGAGAAAACCATTTCACGAAGAAACCGTTGGTGTAATTATTTGTAAAAAAGAAAATAAATATGTGATGGAGTACTGCACTAATCCTAATATATTTGTATCTACATATCAAACTATATAGAAAGTGGTGATTAAATGAATTATTATAACGAAATAAAAGATGTACTTGTAAAAAATGAAGTTTATAAAAAAGTAAAAGATTATTCAAAAAACAAAAGTGATTTAAATGCTTACTTTGAAGTAGGAAGATTAATAGTGGAAGCTCAGGGTGGAGAAACTAGAGCCAAATATGGAAATAAGTTAATTAAAGAATACTCAGAAAAATTAACTAAGGAACTTGGTAAGGGGTATAATATTACTAGTTTAAAAGGAATGCGTCAGTTTTTTATAAAAAGTCCGACATTGTCGGACCAATTGTATTTTTTGAATTGGAGTCAAATTTTAGAAATTATTTATTTTGAAGATGATAAAAAAATAAATTATTATATTGAGCAATGTATTATTTTTAATTTATCGGTAAGAGAACTTAGAGAAAGAATTAAGTCAAAAGAATATGAAAGAATAGGAAAAAATATTAAATTAGAAGAGCTAAAAGTAAATAATCTAATTAAAAATCCAATACTAATTAAAGTAAAAAATAAAGATGAAAAGTTAACCGAATATGTTTTACATCATTTTATTTTAGAAAATATGGAAGATTTTTTAAAAGAATTAGGAATAGGTTTTGCATTTATTGGAAATGAAGTAAAAATAAAAATGGGTGATAGGTATAATTATATAGATTTTTTGTTATTTAATTATAAATTTAACTGTTTTGTTGTAATCGAACTTAAAGTAACTGAATTAAAAGCTGAATATATTGGTCAAATAACTAAATATATAAATTATGTAGATAAAAATATTAAAGAAGTATTTCATGAAAAGACAGTAGGTGTAATCATTTGTAAAAAAGAAAATAAATATGTGATGGAGTACTGTACCAATCCTAATATATTTACAACTACTTATGAAACTGTTTGATTTTCCTTGAATGTACATTTTATTTAAGATATAATGAATAAAGAATAGAGGTAATGATATGGAATATATTATAATTGGACTTTTAATAATTGTACTAATTGTATCAATAATTAGTTTAACAAAAAATGTGAATGAATCTAATATTACTGAAAGACTTGGTAAGTTAGAAACAGAAATGGTAAAGGAATTAGGAGAGTTTAAAAGTGATATAAATAAAAATTTAATGGATGATTTTAATGCTTTAAATGAGAGGATTGAATACCGTTTAAATTTAATAAATGACAAGGTAAATGAGAGATTAGATCAGAATTTTGAAAAAACTAATAAAACATTTACCTCGGTTTTAGAAAGACTTTCTAAAATAGATGAGGCTCAAAAGAAAATTGATTCTCTATCTAGTGATATTGTTTCTTTACAATCTGTACTTACGGATAAGAAAACTAGAGGTATTTTTGGAGAGGTTAATTTAAAGCATATTTTAGTGAATATTTTTGGAGAAAATAAAGATAGTATATATAAGATGCAGTATACATTGAGTAATGGGACAATTGCGGATAGTGTTATTTTCGCACCTGAACCTTTGGGTTTGATTGCGATTGATTCTAAATTTCCTTTAGAGGATTATCAGGCGATGGTTGATAAAAAAAATCCAAATCCTACACTTTCTGAGCGTAAATTTAAGGCAGATATGAAAAAACATATTGATGCGATTGCATCCAAATATATTATTCCTGGTGAAACAACTGATCAAGCGATACTTTTTCTACCGGCAGAGGCTATTTTTGCGGAAGTGAATGCTTATCATCAAGATATATTGGATTATGCTTATAGTAAAAGGGTTTGGATATGTGGTCCAACTACTTTAATTAGTACGCTTACAACTTTACAAATTATTATTAAAAATATTGAAAGAGATAAATATACAAAAGTTATTCATAAGGAGCTTAAATTACTTGATTTGGAATTTAAAAGATATAAAGAAAGATGGGATAAGCTTTCTAGGAGTATTGAGACAGTAAGCAAAGATGTAAAAGATATTCATACAACTACTGATAAAATTACAAAAAGGTTTAATGCGATTAACGAGGTTGAGGTGAAGGAGATTGGTCATGAAGAAAGTTAATATTTGTTTACTTATTATTACTTTAGGATGTGCTTTTTTTACAATTTTAGGTGAATTAGATAGAGGTATAGTGATTGTTTTAAAAGATTCTAGTATTGTTTTGACAGCAAGTTTACCTTTTATAGTTAATAAAATTTTTAAAGGGAAATTAAATGATGGAGTAACATTTGTATGGTTAATATTTATTTTTTTAGCTCATTATATGGGAGTTATTTTAGAACTTTATAATGAGTGGGAAGGCTTTGATAAGGTAGTCCATACTTTTTCAGGGGTGCTTACGGCTTATGCAGGAATGCTTTTTTTACCACAAAAAGTGGATAAAATTTGGTTTAAGGTTTTATTTATTGTTTCATTTAGTATGTTATGTGCATTTCTTTGGGAAACTTTTGAGTATGTGTGTAATATATTAGTTGGTGGCGATGCTCAAAGGGTGGCTGAGACAGGTGTGAATGATACGATGCTTGATATGATAGTGGCTTTTGGTGGTTCAATATTATTTAGTTTAGGTTTTTATATGAGAAAAAAGGGGTGATAGTTTTATGGAGGAAAAGGTTTTAGAAATAATTAATGGTCATAATAAAGCTTTAAGTTATGATGAGATATTAGAAAGATTAACTGATGAAGAAGTTCCTTATTTACCTGAGGTTTTAAGTAAGCTTATAAAAGACCTTAAGATTAGATATACTAATAAAGGTAAGTATGCGAAGTTTGATGATAAGTCACAGAAGATAGGTGTTTTTGCAGCAAATAGAAAAGGCTTTGGTTTTGTTATTATTGATGGTGAAGATAAAGATTATCATATTTCATCTGAAAATGTAAATGGAGCTATTGATGGTGATGAGGTCGTTATTAAAGTATTAGATGAATCTAGACATGAGGCTAGTGTTTTGAGAGTTAATAAGCGTAATTTAAACAATTTATTAGTTGGGGAGTTTTATAAGAAAGGCGATAAGAATTTTCTTAAGTTAGATGATGATAAGTTAAATATTATTGTGGAAATTTTAGATGAGGATGCGAAAGGTGCGGTTAGTGGACATAAGGTTGTTGTTAAGATAGAAAATAAGGTTAACAATAGTAATTATTATCAAGGTAAAATTATACGTATTTTAGGACATAAGGATGATCCTGGAGTAGATATTTTATCTATAGCTGCAAGGTATCAGATTAGTGATATTTTTCCAGATGAGGTTATCAGTGAACTTAAAAATATTCCAGATGAAGTTAAAATAGAAGAACTTAAAGGAAGAAAAGATTTGACTAATGAGGTTATATTTACGATCGATGGTGATGATACTAAGGACATTGATGATGCAATAAGTATTAAAAAATTGGATAATGGAAATTATTTACTTGGAGTACATATTGCGGATGTGAGTCATTATGTTAAGGAAGGGACAGCTTTAGGAGATGAGGCTTATTTAAGAGGTACTAGTAGTTATTTGGCGGATACGGTTATTCCTATGCTTCCTCATCAGCTTTCTAACGGCATTTGTTCACTTAATCCGAACGTGATTAGACTTACTTTATCATGTGTGATGGAGATTGATGATAAGGGTAAGCTTGTAAGTAGTGATATTTTTGAGAGTTATATTAAATCTAAAAAACAGATGACTTATAAAAATGTCAATAAGATTTTAAATGAGAATGTTATACCTTCTGGTTATGAGGAGTTTGTTTCAGATTTAAAATTGATGGAGGAACTTTCTAAAATTATTAGAAAAAGTAAGATAGAGAAGGGTTATCTTGATTTTGATATTCCTGAGCCAAAGATTATTACTGATGAAAATGGCAAAGCTATAGATATTCAAAAAAGGATTCAAGATACTGGTGAGAATTTAATTGAAGATTTTATGATTATGGCGAATGAGACAGTGGCAACTACGATTGCTTATATGGATTTACCTTTTATTTACCGTGTACATGGACTTCCAGATGAAGAAAAGATTAGTAATTTTTTAAAGTTTGTCAATATTTTAGGATATAAGGTGAATGCGAATTTAAAGAATATTACACCTAAAACTATTCAAAATATTTTGAAACAGTTAAAGGATAAAAAAGAGTATAATATTTTATCTTCAATGCTTTTAAGGAGTATGCAGAAAGCGGTATATGATAATGTGAATATTGGACACTTTGGTTTAGCTAGTAAATTTTATACACATTTTACATCGCCAATTAGAAGGTTTCCAGATTTGACGGTTCATAGATTACTTAGAACGTATTTGTTTAATCACAATATTGATAATGGGGTTGTAGATTATTATAATAGTACTTTACCAGAGGTGGCAAAGCATTCTTCTGAGAGGGAAATGGCGGCAACTCAATGTGAGCGAGATGTTGATGATATGAAGATGGCTGAGTATATGGAAAGTCATATAGGAGAGGTTTATAAAGGTGTAATTAGTACGGTTACTAATTATGGAATTTATGTAGAACTTCCTAATTTGGTAGAGGGTATGATAAAGATTGATCAATTAGATGATGATTATTATTTCTATGACGAAAGTACTTTTAGTTTAGTTGGTAAAAGAAGTAAAAAAAGATATATGCTTGGTGAAAAATTAGAGATTGTAGTTGATAGTGTAATTAAGGATAAGGGGCTTATTAATTTTAGATTAAATAAAGGTGAGAAAAATGGAAATAGTAAACAGGAAGGCGAAGTATAATTATCAGATTTTTGAAACTATAGAGGCTGGAATTGTTTTAACTGGAACAGAGATTAAGTCTTTAAAAATGGGAAAAGCAAATATTAAGGATAGTTATGCAAGAATAAAAAATAATGAGATTTTTCTTATAAATATGCATATAAGTAGTTATGAGAATGGAAATATTTTTAATCATGATGAAACTAGAGAAAGAAAGCTTTTGCTTCATAAAAAAGAAATTTTAAAGTTTAGAGACAAGATTAAATTAGAGGGTTATACAATAGTACCTTTAAAAGTTTATTTGAAAAATGGTAGGGCAAAGGTACTTATTGGTTTAGCTAAGGGTAAGAAAAATTATGATAAAAGAGAAGATATTAAGAAAAGGGATATTGAAAGAAGTATTAAAGCAAGGCTTAAAAGATGATTTGTCATTAAAGCTTTTATGTGTTATAATGTAAGAGCTTTATTAATTGGGCCCGCTTTTGGTTTCGACAGGAATATGGATGAATGGACTGCAAGTCGGAGTGACACGTTAAGTCTAAACTTAAATATAACTGGAAACAGAAATAATTACGTACCAGCATTTGCCTAAGATTGGCAAGGTACACTCTTTTAATTCTTTTGCTTCCGAGGAATTTTAAGGGTTCGCTTTTAGGAAGATATATCATTATTTAGCCTAGGGGTAATGATGAATTTTATAGGCTTACTAATAAAATAGTTGTTAGTTACTAATTTTTATTAGGACAGTTTTTAACTAACTAAGCTTGTAGATGTTTATTTGGAAATATTTTTGGACAGGAGTTCAATTCTCCTCGGGTCCACCAATTTGAAAATAACCGTTGAAAATCAACGGTTTTAATATGCTTAATTTATAAAGTTTTATTTGATTTTTTAAAATATGTTTAAAAAAATTATTCCAGTATACTGAAATAACTTTACAATTTTGAGGTGTGATAGTAGAATGAAAATGAAGTCTATTAGTGAAAATATATTATATATTACTAATAGAAATTATTTTGTGAGGTAAATAAATATTTAATGGATAATTAATTTTAAAGGTTAAGAGGTGGATATTTTGGATGAACTTTTTAATGTAAAAATAAATGTAATGGACGATGTTGATTTAGATATAATAGCTTTGATAGAAGAAAAATGTACGAATGGTGAAAGTTTGAGTCAAGATGAAGTTGATTATTATTTAAGTTATGTAATATATCAGACTAGAGCTTTACTTTCTTTAAAAAAATTTAAAGAAGTTAGTGATTATAATTATAGTTTTATGTGTGATACAGCACAGTCTATAATTGCGAGATATTTTGATAGGTTAAATATTAGTTATAAACCTGTAGAAACTGGAAAAGCTATTAGTGAAGATATTTTAGGTCATAGTTTTTTGACTGTGGATTTTAATTTATTAGGTGATGAAAAAAGTTATCTTTTAGATCCAACTTTTAATCAATTTTTTGATAAAGAAAAGTGTACAAAAGATAATTTTAAAATGATTAATGGTTTACTTGTTAAAACACCTGATTTAGGATATTTCGTTTTGAATGAAGATTTAGATATTATTAAAAATTTAATGGCTTTTGGATATATGGAATTAACTGAAGAGAATGCGAAAATTTATGGTGATTTATTTTATAAAACAAAGTTAGGTCATATTAATTATTTTAATTCTAAGTTAGAGATGAATGGTAAGATTTATATTAAAGGGTTTAAAAATTCACCATTTAAATTATCTTATACTTATGATGAGTTAAAGGCTTTAGGTATTGCTTTGGAGCCTATTTGTAAAAATAATTTAAAAAAAATAGTATAAATTTTAGATAACTTTCCACAATATAATTGAGGAGGGAAGTTATGAAAAAAGCGTTATGTTTACTTTTGGCCATTGGTTTATTTACTGGTTGTAGCTGCACTGCTAATATGGGAAATACACCAACTAAAAAAGTAGAAGAGTATTTAAATAAGTATCAGACAAATGATGATGATGTTGTTAGTGATTTGAATGATGTTTTAACTAATGATGTGACACTAACTGATGATGAGCGAGTTAGTTATAGTGATTTTATGAAAACACATTATCAGGATATGCAATATGAGATTAAAGATGAAACTATAGATGGTGATAGTGCGACAGTTACAGCAGAAGTTACGGTTAGAAATTATGCGGATGCGATTAATGAAGCTAACAATTATAGATTAAATAATGCAGATGAGTTTACTGATACTAATACGTTTGCTAATTATAGGCTTGATAGATTAAAGGAAGTAACTAATACAGAAACTTATACCATTACTTTTTATTTAAATAAAGAAGATGATGAGTGGAAAATTGAAAACTTAACGGACGATGATTTAAGAAAATTAAGCGGTATGTATGGAGTTACTAATGTTAATACGACAGATGATATTAATGGTACAGCCGATAATACAACTGATAATAATGAAACTGATGATACTGAAGGAGTAGATGATTCTAGTGATGGTTTAATTGGAGATGCAATAGATGATATAGCAGATGATATGACTGATAATAATTCTTCAGATAATAATTCAGATAGTAAAACTACCACTCCATAAATGTAGATTAATTTCTACATTTTTTTACGTTATTTTGTTTTTTTGCAAATTTTTATATAAATTTAACGATATTTCCGCAAAATGGATTAAAAAAATGTATAAAAACACTTTGTTTACATATAATGTAATAGAAAATATATAATAATTATATAATTTTAATATAAAAATACTTGACAAATTATATTAAAATTGGCATATTTATTAACAGAAAAGGAGATGATATTATGTCTAATCTAACAACTTCTATAAGTGTTCAAATTGATAAAGAAGATAAAGAACAAGCAACAGCAATACTTCAAAAATTAGGTGTTAGTATGAGTGGTTTAATAAATATGACTATTAAACAATTAATAATGCGTGGTAGAATACCTTTTGACGTATCTATACCTAAAGAAGATCTTGAATTATATCAATATTTTACTAAAGACGAGTTAGAAAAAGCAGCAAAAGAACTTGCTTATATAGAAAAACATCCTAAAGAATATAAAGGTTTTGATAATATAGAAGATTTAAAAGAGGCGTTATTATCCAATGAATAGTTATGAGATAAAATATTCAAAAGAATTTAAAAAATCACTAAAAAAAATAATGAAACAAGGCAAAAATATTGATACATTATTAAATGTAGTAGATATGCTTTCAAAAAAACAACAATTAGATTCTAAATATAGAGATCATCAACTATACACTGACAAGAGATTTAAAGGTTGTAGGGACTATCATATCGAGCCTGACTGGATACTTATATATAAATATTTAGAAGACGAAATTGTTTTGTTGTTAGTAAATACTGGTAGTCATAGCGAAGTGTTAAATAAATAGTGACACTTCTTTTTTTATAATTTTATAAAATAAAAAAAGGACAATAAATAAGCATTTGTGTCCAATAATATAACTTTGTGAACACATTTTTTTAGCACTTTCCAAAATTTAACAAAGTAATATTTTATTCAATATTTTTTATTAATTCTAAAGGAAATTGGTTTTGAATTTTTAAATATTATTCTCCAGCAGTAGACAATTTTTTAGTCACATATATATAATAATAAGTGGACATATTTGTTCATTTTTTTGTATATAATTTTTTAGGTGGTGTATATGAAGAAGTTATTTTTAATACTCCTTTTATTTTTACCTTTTAAAGTTTTTGGATATTCTACTAGTGCGAAGTCGGCTATTTTAATGGATATGGATAGTGGTAGGGTTATTTATGGTAAGGATGTTCATTATGTTCAAAGTGTGGCTTCTATTTCAAAGATTATGACGGCTATTATTGCGATAGAAAATGGTGATATTGATAAGGAAGTTGTCATTGGAAAAGAGGTTTTAAAGGCTTATGGATCTGGAATATATGTTCAAATTGGGGAGAAAATGAAGTTAAAAGATTTACTTTATGGGCTTATGCTTAGAAGTGGGAATGATGCGGCTTTAGCTATTTCAGTTAATGTGGCTGGGAATGTAGATAGTTTTGTTAAAATGATGAATGAAAAGGCTAAGGAAATAGGGATGAAAAATACGACTTTTAATAATCCTAGTGGTTTAGATGAGGAAAAGGGCAATTTTTCTTCGGCTTATGATATGGCTTTGCTTATGAGTTATGCAATGAAAAATGAGGAGTTTAGGAAGATTGTAGGGACTAAAGATTATAGTTTAAAAACTAATAAAAATGTGTATAAATGGCATAATAAGAACAAATTACTTTCAAGTTATAAATATACAATAGGAGGTAAGACTGGATTTACTAAAATAGCTAAAAGGACACTAGTGACAAGCGCTTCTAAGGATGATATGAATTTGACAGTAGTGACTATTAATGATGGAGATGATTTTAATGATCATAAAAATTTATATGAGGAGGCTTTTAGTGAATATAATTCATATACGCTTTTAAATAAAGGTGAGGTTAGGATAATTGGTGAGAATTATTATACTGATGATAAACTTTATTTAAAAAATGATTTTAAGTATTTACTTAGAGAGAATGAAGAAGATATTTTAAAGTTAAAGTATGAGGTTAATAAGATGAGAAAATACAAAAGTGGTGATAAGGTTGGAGTAGTAAAAGTTTATTTGGGGGATAAATGTATAGGCGAAGAGAATATTTATGTTAAAAAGGGAAATAAAAAAAAGAGTTTTTGGGATAAGTTTATGGAGTTATTTAAATGATTAATAAACTTTGGGTAGGACTTATTGTAATTGGATCTTTATGTTTACTTTTGACAGGGAAGGCGGATGTTTTAAATGCCCAAATTTTATCTAGTGGTAAGGCTACTTTGGAACTTGTGATGCAGATTTTTCCTTTGATGAGTTTATGGCTTGGAATTATGAATATAGCTAGGGAGTCTGGTTTATTATTTAAGGTTTCAAAGTTTATTTCTCCTTTGCTTCATAAAATTTTTCCAGAAATTCCAAAGAATCATGAAGCTTTCGGTTTTATTTCTTCTAATATACTTTCTAATATGTTTGGACTTGGTAATGCTGCAACGCCTTTTGGATTAAAGGCTATGGAGTCTTTACAAAAGTTGAATAATAATAAAAAAGAGGCAAGCAGGAGTATGATTACTTTTTTAATTATTAATACTTGTGGACTTTGTGTTATTCCGACAACAATTATTTCACTTAGGATGCTTTATGATAGTAAAGATGCTTCTTTTATTGCGGTACCTTGTTTAATTATTAGTTTTATTTCACTCATATTTGGGCTTATTTTAGACAGGATTTTTAGTAGGAGGTATCACAAGTGACTACCATTTCTAGTATGTTTATTCCTATTATTGTTTTAGTAGTTATTAGTTATGGCGTTTTTCGAAAAATCAATGTTTATGATAGTTTTATTAATGGGGCAAAGGAAGGACTTCCAATGACTATTTCAATGTTTTTTTCATTATTGGCAATGATTTTTGGGGTGAATATATTTTTAAATAGTGGAATCATTGATTACTTTTTTGATTTTTTGAAACCTATTTTAGTTTTATTACATATTCCTGTAGAAGTTTTACCTATCGCAATTATGAGGCCATTTTCTGGAAGTTTTGGGCTTGCTTTGCTTAATGATCTTTATAAGGTGTATGGGCCAGATAGTTTAATTAGTGTTTTGGCTTCAGTTATTCAAGGTTCTAGTGATACAACAATATATATTATAACTTTATATTTTGGAACTATTGGGATTAAGAAAATTAAATATGCTTTATGGGTAGGATTACTTACTGATTTATTTATGGTTATAGTGGCTTTGGTTATTGTTCCCTTGTTTTTTTAAGGTTTATTTTGTATAATTTTGATAGGTGATTTATGTGGAAAGATTACAAAAAATTATTGCGAATAGTGGATACTGTTCTAGGAGAAAAGCTGAAGAGCTTATTTTAAGTGGTAAGGTAAAAGTGAATGGCGTGACTATTAATACTTTAGGGAGCAGGGCTAGTTATAGTGATACGATTGTTATTAATGGTGTTACTTTGAAAAGCGAGAGTAAAGAATATATTTTACTTTATAAGCCTAGAGGTGTGGTTTCAAGTGTGAGCGATGAGAAAGGTAGGAAAACTGTAGTAGATATTGTGGAAAGTAAAAATAGATTATATCCGGTTGGAAGACTTGATTATGATACTAGTGGCCTTTTAATACTTACTAATGATGGTGAACTTACGAATTTACTTATTCATCCATCACACGAAGTAGAGAAGGTTTATATTGTAAAAGTAGATGAAATTGTTAATCCTAGTTTAGTTAAATCTTTAGAGAAAGGTGTTATTATAGGTGGTAAGAAAACTGGAAGAGCGAGGGTTAAGATAAAAAAAATAGATAAAAAGAAAAAAAGTTCATTAATAGAACTTACAATTTATGAGGGAAGAAATCATCAAGTTAAGAAAATGTTTGAAGCTATTGGTTATAAGGTTTCTAAACTTAAAAGAGAAAGATTTTCATTTCTTACTTTAGATGGTCTTTCATCTGGTGAATATAGACATTTAAATATTAAAGAAGTTAAAAAATTATATGCGATAGCTAAGAAATAGCTATTTTTTAATTTTTATTTTTATTAATTTGTGATCGCTAAAACTGTTATCAATAACATCTACACTTTCAATAATAAAGTCTTTCCAAATGAATATATGGTCTGGGGTTTTAAAATTATATGATATTTTGAATGGGTTTACTGGTGGTTTAAATGTTCTTTCATTAATTGGAACTAATTTACAGTTTTTTGTTTGCATGTATTTTACAAATTCTTGGAAATTTTCGTTTTCGGTGTTAAAGTTAAAATCACCAGTTAGAATAATTGGGTAATTATTATTTAGTTCGATGATTTGTTTTAAATAAGTTAACTGTGTTTTTCGTCCAATATTAGTTAGATGGTCAAGATGAGTGTTTATAACTGTAAAGTTTTGATTTTCTTTGTTTATGGTTGTTACTGTGGCAATTCTAGGAAATATTGAAAGAAAACTTCTTTTACCTATTTGATTTAAATTTTTGGATAAGGAGTAAGTTTTTGTGCTTAAGATATTTAAGCTGGTTATGATTCCATTTTTTTCACCAAAGTGTGAGTACCATATACTTTTTTTGGAAAATCTGTTTTGACCGGTAAAATGATAGGTTGGAATAAATGTTTTAAGTTTGTTTTCATAGGCGTCTGTGATTTCTTGTATGGTGATGACGTCTGGTTTTTCTTTATCAATAATGGATGCGAAAAGTTGGGTGTTTTGATTACCATCATAGTGTTTTTTTAACACTTTATTTTGAATATTAAGATTTATGATTTTTAATTCCATATTTTTAAAAAGAAGAAAATTTTAACTATTTTCTTCATCAATTTCAATAGCTTCTGTTGGACAACTTTCAGCAGCCATTTTAACATCATCATTTACTTCGTTTTTGATTACTTTGGCCAATCCATCGTCATCAAAATCAAATACTTCTGGGGCAGTTGCGGTGCATGCACCACAGCCAATACATTTATCTTTATTTACTTTTATCATTTTGATACCTCCATAGAAATTATAAATAAATTTTAAAAAAAAAGCAAGGCTTTTAAAATGTGACAAAATATGATATTATTAATAATAAGAGGTGGTATTGGTGGCATCAAGAATGGAGAGGTATTATAAAAAAAGTACGAGTGGTGCATCAAGGACTAAAAGGAATACGAGACTTTATAATAGTATTTATTCTTATGGCAAATATAGTAATATTGAGGGAATTGCTGAGATTGATGGAACTAATGAGATAGATATTACTAAGGTTAAACAAATGCTTGAGACTAGAGAGAAGTATCAAGCTGAGAGAAAATATAGAAGGCTTACTAATGAGGAAAAAATTGAAGAGGTACCGTTAAAACGTAAGAGATATGATGAAGAAGAGCGAACTTATGATATTATGGATGTATTATCAAAAGCAAAACAAAATAAAGAACCTGATGATAAAGAGAGAGTACTTAGTAAAACTAGTTATGATGTTTTAAACAATCTTAATTTAAAGAAAGGCCATAGTAAATTTTATTCAGATGATGATGATATGGTTCAGACTATTTCTAGTACGCATGCACTTAATGAGTTAAATGATGCAGATTTGGCAGCTGATATGTTTAGTGAGTTGCAAGGTCATAATGAAAATACACAAGTTGGTAATTTAAGTGATATTAAACCTTTTATTAACAAAAGTAAAAGAGATGATAATGATGGAACGATGGATAGTACATTTTTTACTTCTAGTTTGAAATTTAAGAAAAAAGATTTTTTGGATAATGATGAAAAGGGAAAAGGTTCTATTTTTAAAACTATTTTTGTAACGATACTGGTTTTAGGAGTTATCGCACTTATTGCATTTTTTGTGGAACAAAAGTTAGGTCTTTTTTAAGCTTTTGATGAATGTAATTAATGGGATGATGAAATAGGCTATAAATAGCATGTAAATTAAGATATTTTTAAAGTAAGCTATTTCAGTTCCTTTGGTGGTAAAAATAATTTGGGTTAGAAAGGCGATGGTTAAACAAACAATTATCATGATGATATTGTTTGTTTTTTCTTTGGTTTGAAAAGTTTCTTCTAAAGCTTTTTTAATAAAGAAAAGAGCCATCATGATTTGAATGAATAGGGCTAAAAACCATTCTAGTGATAAAATACTTTCAACTCTATCGATTATTTCTAAAACGCTTACTCTTTTTAAAAGGTGAAAACTTGGATAATTATAAAGTTCGGATAGATGAATGCCAAAGATACTGATGGTTAAAAATATAACATTTAAAAGAGAAAGGCCACTTATTAAATAGAAAATAAAGCTTTTTTTAGGAGAGTAATTTTGGATATTACTTTTTGGTACAATACTTAAAAGAAATAGAGGTAAGATATTGAATCCTATGAAGTAAAAACTGCCATATAGGATGTTATTGGGATGATTGTTTAAAATGGGTTTTAGGTTATTTATATCTATACTACCAATAAGTCCTGATAATATTATTATTATAAAGAAAAGGGATATATAAAACATGATAAGGCTTATTTTACTAAAGACATGGAATTTTTTTATGATTGTGTATATGACAGGAAGGATTAAAATGATAATTATTACTTGAGTAGGAGTTTGATATAGGTACTGAGAGTCTATGAAGTTAACGACAATCCAAAAGCTACTGAGTGCGAATATTAAGCTTGAAGCAATTAATATAAGGTTTAAAAAGGTACCTAATTTGCCTAATTTTTCTTTGTTTAATTTTATGATATTTTGGCTTGGATATTTGTTTTTTAAATATGAATATAAGCAAAATGGTATAATACCTATTATGATAGCTATAAATATGCTTATCCATGAATCTTGATGGGCGGTGTTTAACAATATTTCAGCGGTTATTTCAATGAATGTGGCTCTGGTTAGGAACCAAAGTAGTGTGTTATATTCTAGTGAGGTTATTTTTTTCATTATTCACCCTCCTCAATTGTTTTAACTAAAGAGCCAGTAGCCTCTATTTTTAGATTAGTTTTAATTTTTATGTTTAGATTAGGAAAGTATTTGGAATTCCATTCTTTTTCTAATTTTTCCCATGTTTTAGGGTTATTTTTATATATTAGATTACCAAAGCCAAAGATATCAGCTTTATATTTAGTTTGAACTTTTTTAATGACTTTTAAAAGATCTTTTTTTAAGGAGTTACTCCAAGCTTTTTCAATTTTATTTATTTCTTTATAATTTTGAATGTTGATTTTGTTATTAATGTTATAGATATCACCCTTGCCACTAATAGTTATTTCTATGTTATTTATATCAATTATTTTGATTTTTGATTTCAAAGAACTTGTTTCAATACTTATGTCTTGATTTTGGTATTTGACGTTATAATTAACTTCTTTGGCTTCGTTTTTTAATACATTGATAGCCCAGCTTTCTTTTTCGGTGGAGAATCCTTCTAGTTTATCTTTTTTATAAATGGCAAGAGGACCTAGAGCAAGATAGGTTTCTGGTTCGGTTGTTTCTAAATTTTTTTCATTACTACCATCTTTGACGTTGCCTTTGATAGTTATGGTAGGTAAGACAGGATCATATCCTTTTTCTAGTATTTGACTTATGAAGTTACTATAGGTGATAGATGTGGCAATGGATTTGGTTTCGGCATTTGATTCGATTAAGGTGGCAATACTTTGTGAAGGGAATGATTCTAATGGTGAGACTATTTTTAAGATATTTTTTGCTTTTTCATCTTTGGCTTGTAGAAGATAGAATTTTTTTCTAGTTTGAGGGTTTCTAAGAAGCCAATCGGCAATTTTTAAAAAACCGTCTTTGGCAATGTCTTCGGATATGATAACAACGTTTATATGTCCTAGATATATTTTTTTAGGTACGATTTGTTCGATGTTTTTGGAAGCTTCAGCAATTGTTTTCCCTTTACCTTCATAAACTGTTGTTTTGGCTTCGCCTTCTTTGGCGGAAGTTTGGGCTTTTGGAGAGTTGGCAATTAGAAAGCTTAGTTCATAGTTGTCATCTGTTTTATCAAAAGCAACGGCTGTAACGATTGAGAGGTTATTTAATTCTTCGTAGCCGATACATCCGGTTAAGGATATGGTTATTATTATAAAGGTTATGATAAAGGTTATTTTTTTCATTTGGTCCTCCTTTGTCTATGAGGGTTTAGGTTACTTATGTAGTTAGGCCTATTTATGAGTTTTTCTTCTGGGGCTTTATAGATAGCATCGTTTTGATCTATTGTGGAGAAAGGAGCGAATGGAGATAAATAACTAGTTTCTAAGTTTTCTAAGGAAGCTAATTTAACAAGCCAGATGATGGCAAATGATAGAATACCAATGATGCCTAGTATACTTGCAGCTAAGATAAAAATGAATCGCCAAGTTCTTATACCATTCATGAAGTCGATATCGGTGAATACTAGACTACAAATTGAGGTAAAAGCGACAACGATGACAGTTATTGGTGAGACAATTCCAGCGTCAACGGCAGCTTGACCTAAAACTAAAGCTCCAACGATGCTCATAGCGGCAGACATACTGCTTGGGCTTCTTAGGTCACTTTCTCTTAGTATTTCAAAGATAGTGGTTAAGAGAATTATTTCAAAGGTGGTTGGAAAGGGGACGCCTTCTCTTTGAATGGCAAGTGATATTAAGAGTTTATCTGGAATTGTGTTTTGGTCAAAGGTGGTTATGGCAATATATATGGCTGGTGTAAATATAGTTATGACTAGGGCAATAGTTCTTAATATTCTCGTGAAGGTGATGTTTGAGGATTTTTGATTTTGGTCTTCTGAGGTGTGTAGGTAGTCAATAAAAACGTTTGGCAAAATTAAAGTGAAAGGACAGTTTTCGGTGAAGATGACGATTTTACCTTTAAGTAGTTCTTGGCTTACGACATCTGGTCTTTCGGTACTTTGAATTTGAGGGAATACAGATTTTTGTTTTATTAAATAGTCTTTGATGTTACCACTATCTAATATTCCGTCAATGTCGATTTTACTCAGTCTTTTTTTGATTTCTTCTATTTTTTTTGGATCAGCTATTCCATTTATGTAGGCAATACTAATTCTTGTTTTGGTTCTTCTACCTAGTTTTATTTCATTAAACCAAAGGTTAGGGTCTTTGATTCTTTTTCTGATTAAACCTAAATTTTTGGAATGGCTTTCGGTGAAGCTATCTTTTGAGCCTCTTAAGATAGGTTCGCTTGTGGATTCAGTGACGCCTCTATCTAATTGAGCTCTTGTTTCCATTATGATAGCTTCGTTTGAGTTATCGGTAACAATTATAGTGAAGCCACTAGATAAGAAGTAGGGAAACTGTGAGTAGTCTTTGATAGTAAATAGCTGACTATTAAATAAATTATTTTTTAGGGCATCAAAGATATTTTGAAAAAGATTTTTGCTTGAGGCAGTATATAAGGTACCTTTTATTATAAAGTCACTGATGGTACTGGCTTGTGATGAGCTTTCAAGAAAAAGAATACCGACATTTGTGCCTTTGATGTTGATGATTCTAGTGTTTAAATCAGGACTATTACCATATAGTTTTTTTGTTTTTTCAATTACTTTTTTTGCGCTTTCTATAATTTTTTCCATAATATTCCTACTTTCCTTTTTTATTATGTCCGAAAGTGTTTAAATTATAAGAAAAAAGACTTTATTTTAGTCTTTTGGAAGTTTGTTTTAAATGAATTAAAGAGAAACCATTTTTAAGAATTTGATTTAAGGGATTTTGAAACAAAACATTTTCAAAGTTTTGTATTTTATTTGGTTCATTACTTCTTTTTATAATTTCATATAGTTTGAACTGAAGTTTATGGTATTTAATGAAATCTTTTAGAGGAATTGGTCCAGTGGTAAAGTTATCTAAGTTTTCTAAGAGATTAAAGAATTCTTCTTTAGTGCCATATTTACAAAATTGATAGATAACTGTGTCTAAATCGTTACTAAAAAAGGCATTTTGTAAGTCTTTAGGGTCATCAAAAAAAGTTTCTAATAGTTTTACTATACCAACATTTTTGGGATAGGCACAATGTTTATATTTAAATATTCTTTGGTTTAAAAGTTCGGTATAGCCTTCATTTAAACCGAGACCAATTTTTTCATTGAAACGAGTATTTAAATTGAAACCGCAGTGATCTTTATTATTTGTGCACATGTGAATAAATTCGTGACTTAAGACTTGTTTTGAATCAATAAAAAGATCTATGATGTTGGTGTCATAATGATAAAAACCAGCGTTGAAAGGTGGTTTTGCTAGGTTAGATAGGTAGTCTTTAAAGTGTTTTATGATATTTTTGTTTTCTATTTTAACATTTTTTAAATTTTTTGCACAGTATTTAAGATTTTTTTCATCGACATTTTGAACAAATGTATTTACTATTTCTTTTAAATCTTCTGGGATTTTAATTGCTTTAATAATGTTAATATAGTCTTGTTTGTCATTTATTTTAAATAATAATTCAATTATTTTGGTGAATTTATTATTGTTTTTTTCTTTAATTTCACCAACACTGCGGTATAATTTTAGATGTCTAAGTTTGTTTTCTTTTCTATTTTTGATAGAAAAGTTTATTTGATTACTTATATAAGTAATGAATATACCACTATTTATAGCTATAAAGAAATAGAAAGGTAAGCTATTAAGAGCTTGGATATAGGCTTGAATTATTTCCATATAATCACCAATTTTATTTTAAGATTTATTAGTTATTTTGTCAATTAAAGGGTTTAGTGTGATATTTAAAAAATAGAAATGTTTTATATTTTTGTTTGGAGTGATATAATATAACAAATAAGTAGTTTTTAATATGAAAATAATTAAAACAGGTTTGTTAATTTATTTTAAATGAAAGATGTTATGTTTTATTAAAGCGAGGGTAGATATGAATGAGATTTTAGTTAAATGTGAGAAGTTAGATCATTTTGGAAGAGGATTGGGTCATGTTTTTGGAAAAATTATTTTTGTGCCTAATTTATTACCAAATGAAGAAGCTTTAGTAAAAATAGTTTTAGATAAGAAGAAATATTTGGTTGGTGAGGTTATTAAATTAGTTAAAATTTCTTGTGATAGAATAGTTTCAAAATGTGGTTATGAAAATTGTGGATGTGCGATTAAAAACTTAAATTATCCGAAAACTTTAGAATTTAAGAAGTATAAAGTTACGGAGATTTTAAAAAGGTACTGTGGTACTCCTGATGTTGTTAAGGAGATTATACCTAGTGATAGTATTTATGGATACAGGAATAAAATAACTTTGAAGGTTAAAGATGGTAAGATTGGTTATTTTAAAAATGGGACGAATGATTTAATAGAAATTGATGGTTGCGTGCTTGCAGGTAAACAGATTAATGAAATTATTGGTATTTTAAAGAAATGTGATTTAAGCAAAGTTAGAGAAGTTATTATTAAAGATTTCGGTGAAGTTATGATAATAATAGATGGTGATATGGATATAGATTTATTAAAGAAAAAGGCAACATCGATTTATATGAATGAGAAACTTGTTTATGGAAGTAAAAATATAATAGCTAATTTAGGTAATTTTAAGTTTTATGTTTCTAAAGATGCTTTTTTTCAAGTTAATAGTGAGGTGGCATTAAAACTTTATAATAAGGTTTTGGAATATTTATCTTTTAAAGGTAGTGTTTTAGATTTATACTGTGGAACTGGGACAATTAGTTTATTTTTAAGTAAATATTTTGATAAGGTTATAGGAATTGAGATAAATGAGGAAGCTATAAAGTGTGCGAATTTAAATAAGAAGTTAAATGATATAGATAATGTTTCTTTTATTTGTGGTGATGTAAGTAAAAAAATTCATGATTTAAAGGCTGATAGTATTGTTGTAGATCCACCTAGGAGTGGTTTAACTAAAGAGGGTATTAGAGATATTTTGAAAATTGGGCCAGAAAGGTTTGTTTATGTTTCGTGTGATCCGATGACATTAGCTCGTGATTTAAAGATACTTAAGGAGAAATATGTAATAAAAGAAGTCACGTTATTTGATATGTTTCCTTGGACTTATCATGTTGAAAGTGTGGTTTTATGCGTGAAAAGAATATCATAATTTGGCGTTTTAGGAAAATAAAGACATTTTTTTATTTTTTCATTTTCTTTTAGAAAAATAAAATTGACTTTTTCTTTTTCTTATGTAATAGGAAAGTCATACTTTTTAATAAAGTTTACAAAAAGTGATTTACAAATATAACTGCTCGTGATATATTTAGTTAAACAAAAGTTGGAAGGTGATGGTATGCAAATATTAAAAGGATATGTCTTTAGACTTTATCCTGATAAAAAGCAAGAAGAGTTAATCAATAAAACAATTGGATGTGCAAGATTTATATATAATTATTTTTTAGATGATAAAATTAAAGAATATAAAGAAATAGGTAAAAGTAAAAGTGCTTTTGATCAAGCAAAATTAATTCCATCACTAGCTAAAGAAAAAGAGTGGCTCAAAGAAGTAGACAGCTGCGCTCTTCGTACAAGTCTGTTTAATCTAGAAGATGCTTTTAAAAATTTTTATAATGGAAGAGGCTATCCTAGATTTAAAGCTAAAGGTGTTTATGAAAAATATAAAACAAATAATATTAAAAGTAGTTATAAAGGAAAAGAATATAACTCTATTAAACTAGATTTAAAAAATAGAACCATTACTTTACCAAAATTAAAAGAAGTAAAAATCAGAGGATATAGAAATAAAGAAGTAATAATAGGTGATATAAAAAGTGCGGTTATCAAAAAAGAAGCTGGAAGATATTATGTCAGTGTATTAATTGAAGAAGAACTTATAAAACCATCTTTTGTACTATCAAGTATAATAGGAATAGATTTAGGAATAAAAGATTTAATAGTAACATCATTTAATGAAAAAATAGAAAATACTATTAAACTAAACTCTAAAAGATTAATTGGACTTCAAAGAGGACTTTCAAGATGTAAAAGTGGCAGTAAAAACAGATATAAAATGAAACTAAAAATACAAAGATTATATCAAAAGATAAGAAACGCAAGAAAGCATATGATACATGATATAACAAATAAACTAATAAAAGAAAATGACATAATAGTAACTGAGAATTTAGATGTAAAAAATATGCAGAAGAATCACTATGTAGCAAAAGGCTTAAATGAAAACCCAATTTCTGAGATAATAAGAGTACTTAAATATAAAGCTATTTGGAATAATAAAAAACTAATACAAATAGATAGATATTATCCAAGCAGTCAAATATGTAGTGTTTGTAATTATCAAAATAAGGAAGTAAAAGATTTAAGCATAAGGAAATGGGAATGCCCAATATGTCACACCATACATGACCGTGATTATAATGCATCAGTAAATATAATGTTCGAAGGTTTAAAAATATATATGAAGGGCATAGAACAATCTGCTTAAACATAAATTTTGACAAAAATAAAAAGAGTTAGGGTGGCGACCATCCGATATTGGTCTATGGAGGAGCCTAAGGTTCCTATGAAGTAGAAAAAGCTTACCGTGAGGTAAGATAATGTCAAATTTTATTTGGCATTTTGTTCTGTTATATTGATTGTGGTGATATTTATGATAATAAGAGAAAGATATTTATCTAGAATAAGAGAATTTTATGATTCTAATTTAATTAAAATTATTACTGGAATTAGGCGATGCGGAAAGTCAGTTCTTTTAAAGCAAATAATGAATGAATTAATAGATAATGGTATAGATGATAGTCATATTATATATATTAATTTTGAAGATGTGGAATATTCTTTTATTAGTGATTATTTAGAGTTAAATAAGTATATTAAAGATAAAATTATTGATAAAAATAAGTACTATTTGTTTTTTGACGAGGTTCAAATGGTGGATAAATGGGAAAAAGTGGTTAATTCTTTTAAAGCGACTTTGAATGTTTCAATATTTGTAATAGGTTCTAATTCTAAACTTTTGTCAGGAGAACTTTCTACTTTATTATCTGGCCGTTATGTGTCATTTAAAGTTCAACCTTTTGTTTTTAGTGAGGTTATTGAATTAAAAAATTTAACTAATAAAAGAGATATTGAAGATGCTTTTGATGATTATTTACTTTGGGGAGGACTTCCACAAAGATTTGAATTTAAAACTACTGATGGTATGAAAACTTATTTATCTGATGTTTTTGATGCGATAGTTTTAAAAGACATTGTTAAACGCCATAATATAAAAAATGTAGTATTATTTCAAAGAATTATGGAATATTTGGTGACAAACCCTAGTCAGTCGTTTTCTCCTACTAAAATGCTTGGTGAGTTTGAAAGAGCAAAAATACTA
Source organism: uncultured Bacilli bacterium (assembly GCA_944358415.1). Lineage (GTDB taxonomy): Bacteria > Bacillota_I > Bacilli_A > RF39 > UBA660 > Coprosoma. Next base: position 63,779 of record CALVRA010000002.1, read on the forward strand.
ATGTCTACAAAAACGGTATATGAATGTTTAGCTTATGCGGAAGAGACTTTACTTATGAATAAAGTTCAAGCTTATGATGTTAGAGGTAAGCGAATTTTATCTAGGAATGATAAGTATTATTTAACTGATTTAGGATTGGGTCAAATTTTAAATGTTAATAAAAAAGTTCAATTTGGAGCTTATTTGGAAAATATTGTTTATAATGAACTAGTGTATAGAGGATATAATGTAAGTATTGGAAACAATAATGGCAAGAAAATTGATTTTGTGGCAGTGAAACATAATTTGATAGAGTATTATCAAGTGTCTTATTCACTTCAAAATGAAGAGACTTTGGAAAGAGAGTTTGGGGCTTATAAAAATATAGATGATAATTTTCCAAAGTATGTGATTTCGACTGACAAGTTAGATTATTCACAAAATGGTATTATTCATAAGAATATTATTGATTGGTTATTGGAGAGTTAAATGTATAAGATATTAGATAATAAAGTTGTTTATGTAGAAAATAATATAGAAAAAGGCATTTTGGAATTTAAAGTAGAAAGAGGTCAAGCCGATATTTATCATACTTATGTTGATGATGATTTAAGAGGAATGGGCGTTGCTTCTAAATTAGTAGAAATGGCTTTTGATTATTTTGAAAAAAAAGGTTATGTAGTTAAGTGTTCATGCTTTTATGCGAGAAAATGGGCTTTGAAACATGGGAAAATTCTATAAGTTTATAGCTTATAGTTTTTCTTTTGGTTAAATACTGTTATAATGTTAATAAGAGGTTAGATTTATGAAAAAGATTGTTAATGGTATTTTAGGATTTGCGATTGGAGATGCGATGGGCGTTTCAGTTGAATTTAAAAATAGAAAAGAACTGCTTGAGAAACCGGTAGTTAAGATGGAGGGGTATGGAACCTATGATGTACCTGCTGGTAGTTGGTCTGATGATACTTCTATGGTTTTAGCTACTATTGATTCAATTATTAGTATGCATAAGATTGATTATAATGATATGATGAAAAGGTTTTGTGAGTGGATTAATAATGCAAAGTATACAGCTACAGATAAGGTTTTTGATATTGGAATTACTACTAAGGAGAGTATTTTAAAGTATTATATGAATAGAATAGATCCTAGTTTATGCGGATCTGCTTCTACCGATAATGGGAGTTTAATGAGGATACTTCCTATTGCTTTATATACTTATTTTGAGGATACTAATGATGATGAGCTTTTAGAGATAGTTAAAGAATCTTCTATGATAACACATGCCCATGAGTATAGTATTATGGGGTGTTATATATTTGTGAAGTATGTTCATTTTTTGCTTTCTGGGTATAATAAATTTAAGGCTTATGAAAAGGTTAAAAATTTAAATTTTTATAAATTTAGTGAGAATGCACGAAGGGCTTATAAACGTTTTTTGACAACAGATTTTGAAAAGTTAGATTTGGATTATATTAAGTCTAGTAGTTATGTTGTTGATACTTTAGAAGCGGTTATATGGACTTTTTTAAATACTAATAGTTTTATGGAAAGTATTATTGGGGCAATTAATTTAGGTGATGATACTGATACAATAGGTGCTTTGACTGGTGCTTTAGCGGGTATTTATTATGGAGTGAATGAAAATTTATTGAATGAGGTTCAAAACAAAGATTATTTAATAGAACTTGCTTATAAGTTTGATGAGGAACTTAGGCTTAATATTTTGAAGTTTGATGATGTTATTGATGATAAATATGGGATTGTTACAGGATATAAAGATATATTTTTTATAAAGATTGAGGTTAATAGTACTATATATGGGATTGGTAATAGATATTTAAAAATAGCTAAGAGGATTAATTTTAAATATGGTTTTACAGTTATTGTATCTAGTAATGATTTAAAGTTAGAGGATGATTTTAATAATTTGAGAGATTATTTGAAAGATAAAAAAATATATTTTATGGGGGTTTCTAATGGAGCTACTCAGGCAATACAAAATATAGAGATAGGGAAAAGGATTGATAAGATGTTGCTTGTTAATTTACCTTTGATGATTAATTTACATAAAACTAAAGATGGAATTACTAATTATAATGGTAAACTTATATGTGTTTTTGGCAGTAGGGATTCTTCGTTTAATTATTTGCCATTAATTCAAAATTTTAGGAATGTCAATATTGTAGTTATTCCTAATCAAGATCATAATTTTACTGTTGGAGATGAGTTTTTGTATTTGTCTGATAAGTATTTATTTGGTGATGTAAAATGAAAGTGGTTTCAATAAAACAGCCTTATGCATCTTTAATCGCTTATGGGATAAAAAAATATGAGTTTCGAACTTGGAAGACAAATTACCGTGGTGAGGTATTAATTCATGCAAGTAAGAGTGTGGATAAAAAAGCGGTGAAGGAGTTTAATGTTTATGATTTGGATATGCCTGCTGGCTGTATAATTGCGAAGGCTGATATTACTGATGTTATTTTGGTGGATGATGAGTTTAGAGAAGTTTTGAGATTAGAAAATAGTTTAATTTATAATCATATTATTAATGATAAGAATTTTAAGGGTTATGCTTTTAAATTAGATAATGTTCAGTTGGTGCAAAGAGTTTTTGTGAAGGGAAAGTTAGGACTTTGGAATTATGAGTGATTTATTTCACTTTTTTTGCATATATTTAATTTGACTTTCATTTGTGTTAGTGATATTATTGAAATTCAAATTAAAGGAGCTGATTAGATGAAATTTATAGATGAGAATTTATTTGATGATGAGCAGCTAAAAGAAATTAAAAAAGGAAGAAAGCATGGACTTTCTAAAAAAGAAGTTTTGTTATATGCGGATAGTAAATTTAGTAGTTTTCAAATGAAACTTATTAGGGGGTTACTTGAAAACGGTATTTCTTATAGTAAAGTTCAAGAGATAGTAAGTTATGATCTGGATTTTTATCAATTATTGGAAGTTATTGATGGTCTTTTTAAAGGTGTTTCTTTAAAAAAAATGAGACCATATTTGAATGGTGATTTTGATTATAATCAATTAAGGGAAATTTTTAAAGGTTTTGAGAATGGTCTTTCTTTGGAAGATGTTCAAAAATATGCGAAAGGGGAATTTTTCTTTTTTGAAATGAGGTTAATGAGGCTTGGGTATGAGAATGGCTTTGATGAGGATAAGATAAAACTTTATAGTGACAGAAGATTTTCTCAGGAACAAATGTATCAGATTTATAAAGGTGTGAAGCATGGTCTTGATTTAAAACAGCTTAATGTTTATGCGAAGGAAGAGTATAATAGAGATCAGATGTATTTAATTAGAATGTGTTTGGAAAATGGATATAGTGCGAATAGTATTGATTTTGAAAAGATAGATGAGATTGGGGATTCTGGTGAGTTTATTAAGGCGTTTGTTTTGAAAAAATAGGTATTTTAAAAGAGAGTTTTTCTCTCTTATTTTGTTTTAGGATGGGTTTTAGTAAAACATTTAAGAATTGTGTTTAGTATATTTGTACTGTTTTATTGGTTTACTTTTTATTAAATTTTTATTTTTAATAAATTTAATTAAAGGGTCTTTTTCAAGTAGTTTTTTGGCAGCTAAAATTTTATTTTTATCATTAGATCGTTTGATAATATCATAAAGTTTGATTTTTGTTTTTACAGTGATGACTTTTTTATAAATGGGGATATCTGTTTCAATTAGATTATCAAGTGTTTGGAGTAGTAAGAAGAATTCTTTTTTAGTGCCATATTTTAAGAATGTGTGATAGACTTTGAAAATGTTATTATGAAAATAAGCATATTCCATATCTTTAGTGTTATCAAAAAAAAGTTCAAGTATTTTGATAATTTCGATATTATAGGTGTATGAAATTTTTTTAGTGTTGAAGATTCTTTGATTTAAAAGTTCGGTATAGCCTTCATCTAGGCCATTTCCTATCCAACAGCTATCTAATTTAGTGTAGAAACCGGATGTTTGGTTTTTAAGTGTTGAAGCCATGTGCAGAAATTCATGAGATAGAACACTATTTTTATCAAATATTTTATAAATATCAATAGTGTTTTCTTTTGGAAGATATATTCCATCATTTAAATAATTTTGGAGGTATTTTTTAATATCATGAATTAAGTCAAAATGATTGACTTTTAAATCTGTTAATCTATTTATGCATACTTGGAAGTTGATAGGATCAATATAATTTTTAAAGGTTATAATAATTTCTTTTAATTCATTTGGATAGGATAAATTTTGTAAGATGTTTTCTAAGTCATCTATAGTTTGATTTTGAGTTACTTCTGTGTTTGGAAATTTATCAATGATGTTATAAGCTTCCATATTTCTTTGTTTGTTTAATTTTAGTGTTTTTAAATTTTGTGGAGTTTCAAAAAGACTATCTATGAGGTAAGTTATCATATAAAGCCCAGAGAGGGCTGCAATGATATCAATAATATTTATCATATTAGTTTTGAACCAATCTATATAAATTATATGATGGAGTATTGAATAGTCTAAAGTTATAATTAGAAGCTCCTAAGCCATTTGAAATATATAAGTCTGTATTTTCTATTTTGTAGTAATTATTATGATATTTGATAGCTCCTTCTTTATAGATTAAAGGACCAATTAATGGGAGTCTTACTTGACCTCCGTGAGAATGTCCAGCTAATATAAGGTTAAATGGGTTAACCGTTAGTTCATCTATGGTATCTGGTTCGTGTAGGAGTAGTATTTTATAGATTGGACCATCTTTTTCAAAGGAGTTTAGATAATCAATAGATGTTTTTAATTTATCGTTGATGCTTAGTTTGTCTTCTTTGGTACTAGCTCCAGCAATAAAAATGCTTTGGTAGCCATCTTTATAAATGGTATCATAGGTATTATTTAAATCTTTAAATCCAGCTTTTGTAATGATGGTCATCCATTCGTCAAAGTTTAAATCATTTTCACCATTAATGGCATATTTGCCAGCGGTTGCATTTATTTTATTTAAAAGAGTACTGATTTGAGTTACGGTATTTTGATTTATATAAGTGTTTTTGTCTAATAAGTCTCCAGTTAAAACAACAATATCAGGTTTTTGTTCATTGATACTATCAACTAGTTTTTGTAATTGTTTTTGGTCAAATATTTTACCATAATGGATATCTGATATATGAACAATTTTAAAGCCATTAAAGTTATCTGGAAGGTTATTAATGGTTATTTTTTGTTCTTTAACTGTGATTAATTTAGGTTCGATGAAAAAACCATAGGCTATGATGGCTGATATTAGTAAAATTAGAAATACTACTATTTTTAATATAGGATGTTTTTTTTCTTTCATGTTTTCACCTACACTAATTTTAGCACATTTAAAAAAAAGACAAAAGTCTTTATGAGAATATGAATAAAAAAGTTTGTAAAGCTAAGATTAGACCGTTATGCATAAAGTGGAAGAACATACTGACAAAGATGTTATTGGTTTTTTTGAGCATATAGGCAAAGGCAATTCCACAGCACGAATATGATAGTAAGTATAAAGGAAATAGTTCATTTAAAGGATTTGTTATAAGGTGCAAGCTTCCAAATATTAAACTAGATATGGTTATGAAAAGAAAATCATTTTTAAAAATGGCTCTAAAACCTAGTCTAAAAACGCTTTCTTCTAGTATTGGGGCGAGAATAACTGCAGATATGAATGTGTATATTGGGAAAATATTGAATTCATTTCTGATGGCTGTTTCATTATTTGAAAGACCTCCACCTAATAAATTTATGAAAATATTTGAAGCCATCATGACGATTAGACTAATGATATAATATTTTAAATTATTTTGAAAATATTTTAAATGATTTTTCTTTATATCTTGAAAAGCTTTGGAAAATTCTTTTTCAAAGATATAGAAAATTATGGAAATCATTAATAGTTCGACCGATAGGGTATAAACTACTTTAATAATATTTGGAAGATTTTGAGTATTGATGTGTAGTAAGTCAAAAGGCAAAGTTTGAAAGAAACTAAATAGGAAGTATATAAGTATAACGCTAGTGCCTTTTAAAATATATTTTAATTCATTTTTATCTGTTTTTGTTATCATTTTTTATCACCTTAATTATTATAGCACGCTTTTGGAGAAAAAAGGTAGATATTGTATATAGTTTTATTTAAAAAGTGTGTTAAAAAGGGGAAAAGTATGATATAATTGTCTTAGACGTGCAGAAAGAGTGGGGCTTCCCACTCTTTAATGTAGTTAGGAGGAGTATATTGGAAAAAGATATTAGAAGTTTGCTTGAGAAGCCAATTGAAGATGCAGGGTATATTTTGGATGAAGTATTTTATGGTAAGGAAGATAATATAAATACTTTAAGGCTTGTTATTGATAAAAATGGTTTTATTAATGTTGGAGACTGTGTGAAGGTTAATGAGATAGTAAATCCAATTTTAGATGAGGCAGACCCAATAAGTGAAAGTTATGTTTTAGATATTTGTTCTAAAGAGAAAGGTAGTGATGAAGATGGACAGTAAAAAGTTTAAATTAGCTGTGGAAAATTTATCAAAAGAAAAGGGAATAGATAAAGATATTATTTATGATGCGATGGAACTTGCTTTAACTAGTGCCTATAAGAAAAATTATCATTCACTTTCAAATGTTAGAGTTGATATTAATAGAGAAACTGGTGAAATTAAGATTTTTTCTTATAAGACGGTTGTTTTTAGTGAAGAGTTTGAAAAAGAAGATGGAGTTTTAGAGAAAGAAATTATTACTGATGAGGATGGTAATGAAAAGGAGATAGAAAAGGAATTTCATTTTGATGATAGAATTCATATTACTTTGGAAAACGCGAGAAAACAAGTTCCTGGGATTGAGATAGGTGAGACTATTGAAAAAGAGGTTACACCTAAGGACTTTGGTAGAGTGGCTGCTTCAACAGCAAAACAAGTTGTGGTTCAAAAAATTAGAGAAGCTGAAAGAGAAATTATCAATAATGAGTTTGCGGATAAGCAAGATGAGATGATGAGTGGAATAGTTGCGATGGAAGATGTACGTAATTATTATATTGATTTAGGCAGAACACAAGGTATTTTACCTAAAAATGAGATTATTCCTGGTGAAAAAATAAAGATGGGTTCTAGTTTAAAAGTTTATGTTACTAAAGTTGAGAATAATTCAAAAGGGCCTTTGATTTTACTTTCTAGGAAACATTATGGTTTTGTTAAAAGGTTATTTGAACTTGAAATTCCAGAAATTAATGAAGGTATTATTTTAGTTTATAGTGTAGCTAGGGATGCTGGTAACAGGACAAAGATTGCAGTTTATTCTGAAAATTCTAATGTTGATCCTGTTGGATCTTGTATTGGTGAACATGGTTCGCGTATTAACAGTATTATTTCTGAGCTTAATGGTGAGAAAATTGATATTGTTAAATATGAGCCTGATAATGCGAGGTTTATTGAAAATGCTTTAAGTCCTGCTCGTAACTTGCACGTTTTTGTAACTGATGAGAAGAAGAAAGAATGTTTAGTTGTTGTGGATAATGAGAATTTATCTTTAGCTATTGGTAAAAAAGGAATGAATGTTAGATTAGCTTCACGTCTTACACATTTTAAAATTGATGTGCTTACAGTAGAGCAGGCTAAGGAAAAAGGTATTAGTATTTATGAAGGTTAGAAAAATTCCGATGAGAATGTGTGTGGTGACGAGAGAGAAATTTCCTAAAAATGAGCTTATTAGGGTTGTTAAAACTCCAGAAGGTACAGTTATTATTGATGAAAGTGGTAAAGCTAATGGTAGAGGAGCTTATTTAAAAAAGGAAAAGGAAGTATTTTTAAAAGCTAAGAAGAGTAAAATTCTTAATAAACAATTAGAAATAGAGGTGCCATCAGAGATTTTTGATGAACTTGATAATTTATTAGATTAATAGAAAAGAGGTGCATAAAAATGATGAGTGTTAAAGAGTATGCAGAAGATATTAATCAAGATGTTGCTTTAGTGTTAGAAAAGTGTTTAGAGCTTGATATTGATGTTAAAAACGAAAATGATTTACTTGATGAAGAAGCTATTGTGATGCTTGATAATAGTTTTGATAAGATTAGTGAAGAGATGGAAGATGAGGAGATAGCTGAGGAAGTTGCTTTAGAAGAAAGTGGCATGAATGGAGTTAAACAAAATAAGAAAAAAAGTGTGAATACTTTTAAGAAAAATGATAATAAGAAAAGTTTAGCTCAAAAGAAAAAAGCAATGTATAAGAGTAAAGAAAAGCTTCAAAGTAATGTGGTTAATTTAGATGAGAATGTTGTTTTATATAAAGAAAATATGACGATTGCTGAGCTTGCGAAAGCACTTGGAGTGGCACCAACAGAGATTATTAAAAAATTATTTTCTTTGGGATTAATGGCTAATATTAATAGTAGTATTTCATTTGAGAATGCAGAGATTATTGTGCTTGATTATGGTAAGGAACTAAAGAAAGAGCAAAGTGCGAATGTGGCTAATTTTGAAGAGTTTGAGGTAAATGATAATGAAGATGATTTAGTTTCAAGACCACCGGTTGTAACGATTATGGGACATGTTGACCATGGAAAGACTACTTTACTTGATGCTATTCGTAAAACTAATGTTGCTTTAGGTGAAGCTGGTGGTATTACACAGGCTATTTCAGCTTATCAGGTTAAGTATAATGATAAGTTAATTACTTTTATTGATACTCCTGGTCATGCGGCTTTTACAGAAATGAGAGCTAGAGGAGCTAGTATAACTGATATAGTAATTATTATTGTGGCAGCTGATGATGGTGTGATGCCACAGACTAGGGAAGCGATTGATCATGCGAAAGCGGCTGGAGTACCAATTATTGTGGCTATTAATAAAATGGACAAGCCAGGAGCTAATCCAGATAAGGTGATGACAGAGATGGCTGAGGCTGGATTAATGCCAGAAGAGTGGGGTGGAGATATTATCTTTACGAAACTTTCAGCTGTGACCGGTGAGGGGATTGGCGATTTACTTGAAAATATTTTGTTAATTGCAGATGTAAATAATTATAGAGCAAACCCTAATCGTTATGCGATGGGAACGGTTGTGGAGTCTAGGTTAAATAAACATGTTGGTCCGGTTGTTACGGTACTTGTTCAAAATGGTACTTTACGTTTGGGAGATCCAATTGTTGTTGGTACTACATTTGGCAAGATTAGGACTTTAAGAAATGACAAAGGCGAAGAGATTACTAGTGCTTTACCGTCTCAGCCGGTTGAGATTACAGGTTTAAATGAAGTTCCTTCAGCTGGTGATAGATTTATGACGTTTGCGACTGAAAAAGAGGCTAAAAGTATTGCTTCTGAACGTAAGGAACAAGCGAGAGTTCGTGATAATAAGTTAAAAACTTCAGTTTCTTTGGATGATTTATTTGCAAAGATTGGTGAAGGTTTAAAGGAAATTAATGTGATTATTAAAGCTGATGTGAATGGTAGTAGTGAGGCTGTTAAAAATAGTTTACAAAAGATTGAAGTTGACGGAGTTAAAATTAATGTTATTAGAAGTTCTGTAGGTGGAATTACAGAGAGTGATATTGTTTTAGCTAAGGCTAGTGGTGCAATTATTATTGGTTTTAACGTTAGACCTTCTAAAGCTATTTTGGATAAAGCTAAAGAAGAAGGGGTAGAAATAAGATTTTATAATATTATTTATAAAGCTGTAGAGGAAATGGAATCAGCTATGAAAGGTATGCTTGATCCTGAATTTGAAGAGAAGATTTTAGGAACAGCAGATATTAGGCAAATATTTAAGTTTTCTAAGATAGGTAATATTGCTGGTTCTTCTGTTAGTGATGGTGTTATTAAAAGAGATGCGAAAGCGAGAGTTATTCGTGATGGCGTGGTAATTTATGACGGTAAGATAGGATCTTTACAGCGTGAAAAAGATAGTGTGAAAGAAGTTAAAAAAGGGTATGAATGTGGAATTACTATTGATGGTTTTAATGATATTAAAGTTGGAGATATTATTGAAGCTTATGAAATGGTAGAAGTTAAAAGATAGAACCTATTTGGGTTCTTTTAAAATGTTTTTTGGTATGTTATAATTTTAAATGAGGTGATATGATGAGTAATATAAAAACTGAAAGGATTTCTGATGCATTAATTGAACAAATTAGTTATATTATTGCCAATGAGGTTAAAAATGGAAATATTAAGTTTGTAACAATTACTGATGTTAAAGTTAGTTCTGATTTAAGTTATGCGAAGGTTTATTTTACGGTTTTAGATGAAAGTAAAATTGATTTTACACTTAAGGCTTTGAAGGAAGCTAGTGGTTTTATTCGTCATGAGCTTAGGAATAGGGTTGATATTAGACAAATTCCTGAGCTTGAGTTTGTGTATGATGAGTCTATTAAAAATGCTCAAAAGATTGAGGATATAATTGATAAGTTACATGAAGAAAAATAAAGTTCAAATTTTTGGACTTTTTTTGTTTTAGAAAAAGGAAATTTAATAAAAATATCGTATGTTAATATATGTAGGAGTAAACAAAGGAGGAAAATATGACTAATTTATTAGAAAAACCAGTTATAGATGAAAATAAGTATATGAACAGTATGTATGACCGAATATTTAAATCCATTGTTCAAAATCCGAATTTTAGGAAATTACTTTCACTTATAATAAGCGAGGTAACTGATTTTTCTGCAAGTTTTATTTATGAAAATTTAGTTTTTGTAAATACGGAGCTACCTATAGAAAATAAGGGTGATAGGGGAATGATAACGGATATACTAGCTTATGTAGATGGGTCTATTATAAATATAGAAGCTAATAAGTTTTTTAAACTTAGCTCTATTGGTAAGAATAATTTATATCATCATAAAATAGCTTATGAGCAATATAAAAGAGGTAAAGATGTAGATGACACAGTCACTTTACAGATTAATTTTAATATGATAAGGACGTTTGGAAACAAATTGTTTGAAGTATTTAGTATGAAAAATGAAGATGGTACTTACAGGGATGAGGAAAATTTTAAAAGAGTGCATATAAATATGGCAAATCCTTTAAAAAAGTATTATACTAATAGTGAGCTTTCAAAAATTGAAAAAGCATTAGTGATATTTCAAATTACTAATAAAGATGAGGTTTGGAAGTTAGCTAAAGGAGATGAGGATTTAGAGGCTATGGCGAAGATAATTGATGATATAAACAAAGATGAAGAAATTATAGGTGCGTATTACAAAGATGAAATGGATGAATGGATGAAAAAGATTGATATTAATGAAGCTAAGAAAGATGGTCAAATTGAAGGTCATATAGAAGGTTCAAAAGAAAAAGCTTTAGAGATAGCTCGAAATTTATTACATTTGGGCATAGATGTTCAAACTATTTCAAAAGCAACTGGTTTATTAGAAGAAGAGATTAACTCACTTAAAAGTTAATTTCTTTTTAGTTGTATATCTTACAAGGTTATTTTTTAGAATTTTTTGGTATGAAAAAGGCTTGACAAACATACTATTTATATGTATAATCGTTTGTGTAATTTGAAAAAGGAAAGAAGAAGTGTCCACTTCTCACCTGATCTGCTTATAGGCGATGGGTATAATGCCGAAAAAAGTTTTTACTTTATTTAATGTGCATTTTAGTGGATACTTTGTATTCACTTTTTTATTGGAGGTGTCTGGTATCGCAAGAGATAAAGATTTGTATATCAATAATCAAATACGTGCAAAAGAGGTTATGGTAATTGGACCTAATGGTGAACAATTGGGGGTTAAGCCAATTAAAGATGCACTTACTTTAGCGGATTATGCAGGATTCGATTTAGTACTTATGAATCCAGGTGGAAAGCCACCAGTTTGTAAAATTATGGATTATAATAGGTATAAATATGAAAACAAGAAGAAACAAAAGGAAAATATGAAAAAGCAAAGGGAAGCTAATTTAGATATGAAAGAGTATAAGCTTTCTGTTAATATTGATGTTCATGATTTTAATACTAAATTAAATAATGCAATGAAATATTTGAAAAAAGGTCACAAGGTTAAGGTAAGTATTAGATTTAAAGGACGTGAGATTACACATAGCTATTTGGGTAAAGATGTTTTAATGCGTTTTGCTGATTCTGTTAAAGATATTGCAAGCATTGAACAGATGCCTAAGATTGATGGACGTATTATGGCAATGATACTTGCGCCAATTAAGGAAAAATAGGAGGAGAGTTTATGGCTAAAATTAAAGCAAAATCTCATAAGGGATTAAGTAAGGTTTTAAAGGTTAGAAAAAGCGGTTCAATTAAATTTCAACCAGCTATGAAAAACCATAAGTTAACTCATAAGAGTAACCAATCAAGAAGAAGAAGACATCATGAGTTAGAAATGAGCTCATCAGATATTAAAAGATTAAAAGATTTAATTAATAAATAGGAGGGATTTTAAATGAGAGTTAAAGGTGGAACTATTCATCGCGCACGCCGAAAGAAAGCTTTAAAACAAGCTAAAGGTTATTTCGGTAGTAAACATAGACTTTATAAAACTGCTAAAGAACAAGTAATGCATTCAGGTGCTTATGCATATAGAGATAGAAGAAATAGAAAAAGAGATTTTAGAAAATTATGGATTACAAGAATTAATGCGGCTTGTAGATTAAATGATATTAGTTATTCTAAGTTTATTGATGGTCTTAATAAGGCTAATATAGAGGTTAATAGAAAAATGCTTGCTGAGATTGCTATAGATGATTCTAAGGCATTTGCAGAACTTGTAAAAGCAGCAAAAGCTGCACTTGATGGAAAAGAGTATAAAGCAGTTAAGGTAGAAGTTAAAGAAGAGAAAAAAAGTGAAAGTACTGATTTAAGTAAAATGACAGTTGCTGAACTTAAACAATTAGCTAAGGAAAAAAAGGTTGAAGGTTATTCAACTATGAAAAAAGCTGAACTATTAGAAGCTTTAAAATAAGGGGTTAGTCCCTTTTTTTCTTAGAAAGGGGTTTTATGAAAAATTTATATATTGATTTTGATGGAGTTATTTATAATTCTATCGAAGTGTCTTATAAACTAGCTGAAGAGGAAAATGTTTCAAAGGATTATGAAAGTTATTATCAGTTTTTTAAAAATTTGGACTGGTGTGATGTTTTAGAAAAAAGTACAGAAATTAATGATGCTTTTAATTGTATAAAAAAGATTATAGATAGTGGAAAATTTAATGTTTTTATTTTGACCCATGTTATTTCTTTAAAAGAAGCTGAATTAAAAATTGGTTTAATTAGAAATCATTTGGATGATGTAACGATTATTCCAGTTCCTAAAAGGGTGTCAAAAAATAAAATGGTTAAGGTGAATGGAGCTATTTTAGTAGATGATTATCCTGAAAATTTACGTGAATGGGAGAGGGACGGAGGCATTTCCGTTAGATTTGATTTAGATATGGATGGAAAAGGTTTTCCAGTTATCTGTAAGCTTGATGAACTTGTAGAAATGTTTTAAAACTATGTACAAAATGCATGAAAAAATGGTATAATTGTACTACTTGGAGATGAGGATATGTTAGTATTAGCCAAAGCTGTACTGTCGATTATGTTAGGATTCTCTGTTTCAGTCGTTTTTGGCTACTTTGCTATTAAATGGCTGAAGAAGAAACATATAAGACAGCAAGTTAGTAACACTTTAGGAGAAAGACATAAAAGAAAAAATGGAACGCCGACGACTGGAGGTATAATATTTATCATTCCGACGGTTTTGATAATGATAGCTCTGGTACTTACGGGAAAGGTCGAGTTTTCGACAAACTTATTTATTGTATTATTTGTATTTATTGCTTATGCAATATTTGGGTATATTGATGATTATTTAATTATAAAACGGCATACAAATGATGGACTTAGTATATTTTGGAAACTCGTTTTACAAATAATTGTCGCTTTAGTATTTTTCTATATGTTTTTAAGTAGTGGTAATGATCCGATTGTGGATATTCACACTTTGGGTATAAAGCTGGACTTGGGATGGCTTTATGGAATGTTTTTACTATTTGTTTTAGTTGGTAGTAGTAATGCGGTGAATATTACAGACGGACTTGATGGACTTGCTGGTGGACTTTCAGCTATTGCGTTTTTTGCTTTTGGTATTATTACTTGGGGTGCTAATTGGGCTTCTGGTAATGAAGCAATCGCGATTTTCTGTTTTGTTTTAGTTGGATCGCTTGTTGGATTTTTGGTTTATAATTGTTATCCAGCTAAGGTCTTTATGGGTGATACAGGATCTTTATCTTTAGGTGCGGCACTGGCTAGTGTGGCAATTATTACGAATCACGAAGTAACACTTATTATTGTGGCCGGTGTATTTGTTATCGAGACTTTGAGTGTTATTATACAATGGATTGCAATAAGTAAATTTCATACTAAAGTATTTTTAATGGCACCACTTCATCATCATTTTGAGAAGTTAGGCTGGTCTGAATCAGATGTTGTTAGGTTATTTTGGTCAGCTGGTTTACTACTTAGTATGGTAGCTATTGGCTTTGGTGTGTGGATATAGGAGGAATTAAATTATGGCAAAAAGTGAAAAAGAAATTGAAATTGTTGTTGAAGGAAAAGAATGGGAAGAGGCTTTAGATAAAGCATTTAAGAAAGCTAATAAAAATGCGAAGATTGATGGTTTTAGACCTGGTAAAGCTCCAAAAGATGTATTTTTAAAGAAATATGGTAAAGAGTCTTTATATATGGATGCTGCAGATATGGCAGCTGATATAGCTTATCAAAAGTTACTTACTGAGTACGCTTCAGATGTACAAGAGTTAGTGGCTCGTCCTGATATTGCTTTAACTGATATTAATGACGAAAAAGTGACTTTTAAATTTACTTTAACTATGAAACCAGAAGTTAAACTTGGTAAATATAAAGGTTTAGGTATTAAGAAAGATGAAGTAAAAGCTGAAGCTGAAGAAATTGAAGATGCTATTAAACATATGCGTGAAAGATATGCGGAGGATGTTTTAAAAGAAGGGGCTATTGCTGATGGTGATGTAGCAGTTATCGATTTCGAGGGTTTTATCGATGGTAAGGCTTTTGAAGGTGGTAAGTCAGAAAATTATTCTTTAAAAATTGGTAGTGGAACATTTATTCCTGGGTTTGAAGATCAGTTAATTGGACTTAAATCAGGTGATAAAAAAGATGTTAAGGTTACTTTCCCAGAAGATTATCATGCTGAAGATTTGAAAGGTAAAGATGCTATTTTTAAAGTAACTGTTCATGAAGTTAAAGAGGTTAAAATTCCAGAATTAGATAAGGATTTCTTCGAAGATTTAGGTATGGAAGGAATTAATACTAAAGAGGAATTAGAAGCACAAATTTCTGAAAATATTTTGGCTCGTAAGGAAATGGAAGCTGAAAATAAATATTTAGATGAATTACTTGAGGCAGCAGCTAAAGATGTTAAGGTTGAAATTCCTGAAGCTATGATTAATGAAGAGTTAGATAGAATGGTGGCACAATATGCTGATCATTTGAAAATGCAAGGTATTACTATTGAACAGTTCTATCAATTTACAAATTCTGATGAGCAAGCTTTAAAGGATCAAATGAGACCAGAAGCTATTAAGAGAATTACTTATAGATTAATGCTTGAAGAAATTGCTAAAGAAGAGAAAATTGAAATTGATGATAAAGAAGCTAAGGAAGAGGCTAAGAAGTTAGCTGAAAAATACCAAATGAAAGAAGATGAATTCTTAAGTGCATTTGGTGGACTTGATATTGTTAAATACGATATGAGAATGCGCAGGGCTATGGAAATCCTAAAGAAATAGGGTTTCTTTTTTTATACATAAGGAAAGTGCATTTTTGAATGATAAACAAATGTTTGTAAAAAAGTTATTTACAAATATAACTATTCGTGATATAGTGATTGCAATATAGATTGAAGGTGATGATATGAAAATACTAAAAGGTTATGTATTTAGGATGTATCCTAATGAAAATCAAGAAGAGTTAATTAATAAAACTATTGGTTGCTCTAGATTTGTATATAATTATTTTTTGGATGATAAAATTAAAGAATATAAAAAAACTGGCAAAAGTAAAAGTGCTTATGACCAAATAAAATTAATACCATCACTTTCTAAAGAAAAACCATGGCTAAAAGAAGTAGATAGCTGCGCACTTAGAAATAGTCTATTTAATTTAGAAGATGCTTATAAAAGATTTTTTAATGGAAATGGTTATCCTAGATTTAAAGCAAAAGGAGTACATGAAAGTTATAAAACTAATAATATTAAAAGTAGTTATAAAGGAAATAATTATAATAGTATAAAATTAGATTTAAAAAATAAAACAATAACTTTACCAAAGTTAAAAGAAGTAAAGATAAGAGGATATAGAAATAAAGAAGTAATACCTGGTGAGGTTAAAAGTGCTGTAATTAAGAAAGATGCCGGTAAATATAATATGTTTGGACTGTTTTGCTTGTCGCCTAATTCTAGTAACTCTAACAACGTGTTCAATGTGAACAACAACGGCAACGTCAACAACAACAACGCGAACAATACGAACAACGCGGTCCGCCCTTTGAACTCTCTAAAACACTATGGATTATGAACTAATATGGTCATAATGAAAAGATTAGAGAATAAGTATTGTCACAAGTTAGGAAAACTACATCGACAAATTGTTTCCTAACTAAATATTAAATATAGTCAGAGATGTTTCTAGTAAAATTGATTATTAAATATGTCCTGGTGATTAGTTAATAATCTATAATATTTGAAAGAGATATGATATGAGAAAAACTATATTTTTTTAGCAGTACCAATTAGGGATTAGTCCCTTATTTGATACTGCTTTTTTGTTGGAGGTTGTATGATAAAAATAATTGATAAATATAATTTATATAAAAATAAATATCCAAAATGTGTAGTTTTAATGAAGGTTGGTATTTTCTACGAGTGTTATGGTGAGGATGTATATGTTTTAAATAACTTATTTAGTTATAAAATTAAAGATTTTAATGGTATAAAAAGAGTTGGTTTTCCTATTAACAGTTATGATAAGGTAATTTCAAAGTTTAAGAGTTTTAAGATAAATTATGTAATTATTGAAGATGATGATATAACACGTAAGAAGTTTAATTTTAATAATTATGATAGGTTTGTCCCAGATGATTTGAATTTGGAAGATAGAATTAATAAGGTATATGATAGGCTTAGGGTTTTAAAAAATAATTCAAAGATTATGGATGTATTGGATAAAGTTGAGGAAATTTTATGGTAGATAATTTTAGGGTAGTGATTAATATAAAAAAAACAATTTTATATTTAGATAAGATTATTACTAATTTCCCGGCTAAAGAAAAAGTTCTTAGGGACAAAATTAGTCAAACGATGTATGATATTTTAGAGTTTACATATATGGCAAGTGAGTTTAAGGATAAGCGGACATATTATCAAACAAGGATAGTTGTTAATATTAAAATGACTGATTTTTATTTGAAGACGGCAGTTGATAAAAAGTATATTTCTTACAAAAAATATCAGAAAGTTTCTTTACATTTATTAGATATTTTAAAACAGATTTATGGATGGATGAGAAATGAAAAGAAGACGGAATCTATATGATAGTGTTAGTATGGAAGATATTATAAAGGTTTATAGGAGACAAATTAGAGTTAATACTAAAAATAAATATAAGATTAAAAGATTTGAAGATTTTTATTCTATAAATATTAGCTGGGTTAAAAAGACTTTTGAAAATGAGAATTATGTGGGTGGGATGTACAATATATTTTTAATTCAAGAACCTAAGTATAGAATTATTATGAGTCAAAATATTTATGATAAGTTAATTAATCATGTGGTAGCAGCTAAGTTTTTATTACCTGTTTTAGATAGATGTTTGATTGAGACAAATATTGCGACAAGGTTAAATAAAGGTACGCATTTTGGAATTAAACTTATAAAAAAATATTTGAATAATTTAAAAGGTGAGACGATTTATGCACTTAAGTATGATATTAGTAAGTATTTTTATAATATAGACCATGAGATTTTGTTAGATTTACTTAATAAAAAAATTAAAGATAAAAAGGTTTTAGATATACTTAAAAAGATTATTTATTCACCTGATAAGGAATATGTTAATAGGACGATAGAAAAATTAAAGAATATGGAGATAGAGCGAATTTGTGGGTTAAATATAAGTGATAAAGAAAAGAATATTAAAATTAGAGAGATTGAGCAAATTCCTTTATATAAAAAAGGCAGAGGACTGCCGATTGGAAATATGACAAGTCAGATACTAGCTGTGTTTTACTTAAATGAGCTTGATCATTTTATTAAAGAAGATTTGGGGGCTAAGTATTATATAAGATATATGGATGATGGGATAATACTTTCTAATGACAAGGAATATTTAAAGAATTGTCTAAAGGAAATAGAAAAGGTGGTATTAAAGTATCGTCTTTGTTTGAATAGGAAAACGAAGATTATTAATGTTAGTAAAGAAGGACTTGATTTTTTAGGGTTTAGATACTGTATTATAGATAATAAAGTAATACTGAAAGTTCGAAAATTAACTAAGAAAAATTTTAAACGAAAAATTAAACTAATTTATGAAGAAAAAATTTCTTTAGAAAGTGGTTTAAGAATTATTAGTAGTTATAGGGGACATTTAAAGTGGGGAAATTGTTATAATTTAATGAAAACAACTTTAAAAATTAATTTTGAAAATTGTAAAATATACATTGATAAATAATTTATGATATTGAAAATAAAAAAATGTAGTTGTATATTGTACCTAATTAATGTTTGAAAAATAATTAAATGTACTTTAAAATGTTTTAATTTCTTTGTATAATTATAGTTGGTGGTAGCTATGAAAAAAAAGAAAATTAGAAAGGGTTTGTTATTTATTATTTTGATTATACTAATTGGAACATTTTATTTTATCTTTTTTGATGAGGATAATGTATTAACTAATAAAATTGGTGATAGTGTTGATGTGGCTTTAAAAAATATTACAAAAAGTACAGATGCATATAAGAAATGTATGAAAGGTATTTTAAAAGAAGAAGATTTTAGTGATAATTTAAAGAATAAGAAGAATGAGATAATTAGTTTATATAATGGGGTTAATGCGAATTTTATGTATACTGATTTGGAAAGTGATTATAGTTTTGGTGAGGGTATAGATGATGAGTTATATGCGGCTTCAGTTACTAAATTACCAGCTGTTTTATATACTTATAGACTTGCGGATGAGGGAAATATTAATTTGAATAAGGAGCTTACTTATTTGGCATCTTATAAAACTGGAGGCAGTGGAATTATACAAAATGATAGCATAGGAACTAAGTATAAGTTAAGTACTATTTTAGAGTATACGATTAAATATAGTGATAATATAGGCTATGCGATGCTTTTAGATGAGCTTGGTGGAAGAAATAAAGTTAAAGAATATTGGTCTAGTTTAGGTTATAATATAAAGTATACAGATAATTTTGGTAATTTATCGCCAAGTCTTGGTAATGGGTATATTAAAGAGGTTTATAAGTATTATTTGACAGGAAAGGAAAATGCGAAGAAGCTTATAAATGATATGAAAGTATCTGATAATTTAGAGTATGTTAAAAGTGGTGATATTGAGGTAGCTCATAAGTATGGTGAGTATGTGGAAGGTGGAGGATATTATAATGATGTTAGTTTAAATTTTACTGAACATCCTTTTGCTTTGTCTATTACTAGTACTTTGGGTCTTACTGATAAGATGAAAAATTTATTTTTAGAAACACATAGGCTTTCTATAGAGTTTAATAATTTGTATTATCAGGAAAAAGAAAATTATTGTGTAGAAAAATCACATGTTTTAGGATAAGAATACTAAAAAGATAGTATTTTTTCAATTGGGGGGGTGAAGTTTGTGTATGCGGATATTTTAGTAGAGGTTGTAACAAAAAGTACAGATAAGACTTTTACTTATAAAATTCCTGATGGTATGAATGCTTTAGTAGGTATGAGAGCTTTAGTTCCTTTTGGTAAAAGAAATCTTTTAGGTTTTATTGTGAAAATATATGATAAAAAAGATTTTGATTATGAAGTAAAAGATATTATAGAAGTAATTGATGAATATCCTGTTTTAAATGAAGAGATGCTTGAACTTGGTAAATATATTAGTAAAAAAACTTTATCGCCTTTAACGATGGCATATCAAACGATGCTTCCTAGAGCTTTAAAAGCTAAGGAAAAAAATAGAATTAAGAAAAAAATGGTTAAGTATGTAAGGGTTTTAGAAACTAAGGAAGTTACTAGTTTAAAACAAAAAGATATTTTGGCATTGGTTTTAAAAAATGGTGAGGTGCCTAAAAGTGAAGTTAATAATATTTCTTCATCTGCTTTAAAAACACTTATTAAAAATGGTGTTTTAGAAGAGATAGAAAAAGAAGTTTATAGGTTAGATGATGATGTTATTTTAGAAAATAAAGAGTATGAACTTACATTTGAACAAAAAGAGGTTTTGAAAAAAATTAAGTTCAATTTATTTAAACCTTATTTATTGCATGGAGTGACAGGTAGTGGTAAAACTTTAGTTTATATTAAGTTAATTGAAAAGGTATTAAAACAAGGTAAGGAAGCTATTTTACTTGTCCCAGAGATTAGTTTAACACCACAAGTTGTGGATATTTTTAGAAAAAGTTTTGGTAAGGTCGTGGCTATTTTACACAGTGGTTTAAGTAATGGTGAAAAGTATGATGAGTGGAGGAAAATTGAAAGAAAAGAGGTTTCTATTGTTATAGGAGCAAGAAGTGCGATATTCGCACCATTTACTAATTTGGGAATCATTATTATTGATGAGGAACATTCTAGTACTTATAAACAGGAAAATGTTCCTAGATATAATGCGATAGATATTGCATTAAAAAGAGGTAAAACTTATGAGATTCCAGTTGTTTTGGGTAGTGCGACACCTAGTATAGAAAGTTATACAAGAAGTAAAATGGGAATTTATGAGTTATTAGTTATGAAAAATAGAGTTAATAAAAGTTTACCTAAAGTATATTTAGTGGATATGAAAGATGAGTTTAAAAAAGGTAATAGAGTTTTTTCAGAAATTTTTAAAGAAAAGGTTAATGATAGATTAAACAAAGGTGAACAAATTTTAGTTTTACTTAATAGAAGAGGTTATTCAACAGTAATTACTTGTCCAGAATGTGGTTTTACACATAAGTGTCCAAATTGTGATATTCCACTTATTTATCATAAAAAAGAAAATATGATGAATTGTCATTATTGTAATTATAAAGTTCCAAGGTTAATTGAATGTCCAAATTGTCACAGTAAGAATATTAGTGCTTTGGGAATGGGAACTGAAAGGTTAGAGCGTTTAATTAAGGAAGAGTTTGATGGAGCGAATGTTGTTAGAATGGATCAAGATACAACGAGAGTAAAAGGAGCTCATAAAAAAATTATAGATGATTTTAAGTCTGGAAAATACAATGTTTTAGTGGGAACACAAATGATTGCGAAGGGGCTTGATTTTCCTTTAGTTACTTTAGTTTGTGTAATCAATGGTGATGCTTCTTTAAATGTTCCTGATTTTCGAAGCAGTGAAAGAACTTTTGAACTGTTAAATCAGGTAGCTGGTAGAGCTGGTAGGGATAAGTTACCTGGTGAGGTAATTATTCAAGGTTTTAATGTTAGTCATTACAGCATACAGTGTGCGATGAGAAATGATTATGAAGAATTTTATGATGAAGAGATGAGGATAAGAAAGGTTTTAAAATACCCACCTTTTTATAATCTTTGTTTGATTAAGGTAAGTGGCAAAATATATGATGAAGTATTTGATGAGGCTAAAAAAATAGCTAGTTATTTGAAAAATAATTTAGAGGATATTATTTTGGGACCTTCTTCTTCTAGTATGCCAAAGGTAAATAATATTTACTATGTCCAAATTATTATAAAGTTTAAGAATACAAAGAATATTTTGGGTAGTTTAGAATTTATTAAAAATCATTATAAAAATAAGATAAATGTGGATATTGATTTAAATCCTTTTAGGATTTAAAAAAGGTTATTTGTATTTGTTTTAAAATGTGGTAAAATTATTATTAAGGTGATGATATGGATTTTGATAAGATTGAGATAAAAAAAGACCCAGTAATTATTTTTATGGGAACACCTGATTTTAGTGTCCCTGTTTTAGAGGGGCTTATTAGTAAATATAAGGTTAGGGCGATAGTTACGCAGCCTGATAGGCCAGTTGGAAGACATGGTGAGATTAAATATTCACCAGTTAAAGAGATAGCTTTAAAACATAATATTTTGTGCTTGCAACCAAATAAGATTAAAGAGGCTTTACAAGAGATTAATGTATTAGAGCCTGATTTAATTATTACGTGTGCTTATGGACAGATACTTCCTTTGGAACTTCTTTTGATGCCAAAAATAGCTTGTATTAATGTTCATGCATCACTTCTTCCAAAGCTTCGTGGAGGAGCTCCTATCCATCATGCAATTATTGATGGTTATAATAAAACAGGTATAACTATTATGTATATGGCTGAGGGTATGGATAGTGGTGATATCATTAGTCAAAGGGAAACGGAAATTTCTGATGATGATACGGCTTCTAGTTTACATGATAGGCTTTCTATTATGGGACGTGATTTATTACTTGATACTTTACCTAGTATATTAGATGGAACTAATAAAAGGATAGTTCAAGATGAGTCAGAGGTTACTTATGGTTTTAATATAAGTAGAAAAGATGAAAAGATAGATTTTAATAAGACTAAGAGAAAAATTGTTAATCAAGTTAGAGGATTAAATTCTTGGCCAGGGGCTTACTGCATTTTTGATAATAAGATTATGAAAGTATGGTCTTGTTATAGGTCTGATGAGATTTATGATAGGGCTTTACCTGGTGAGATAACGAAGATTTATCCAGATGGTTTTGGTGTGAAATGTGGCAATGGTGAAGTGGTGTTTACGGAAATTCAACTTGAGGGAAAGAAAAAAATGAAGGCAATAGATTTTGTTAATGGTTATCATGATAAGTTAGTGGGAAAAGTTTTGAAGTAAAATGTTTAGAAAAATAAAAGAGAATCCTTATTATAAAAAATTTAAGGAAATGCGGGCTGACCCTAAGCTTAGACCAATTACATCACTTATTTTTTGGTTAGTGTTTATGGTTTTATTAATCATATTTGTTAGAGTGACTTCTAGTTCTGTTCCAAGAAGTACGTCTACAGAGGTAAAGCAAAATTTGTCTAGTTATGAATTTACGTATACTAATAATAGTGGAGTTATTTTTGGTAAAGCTGATAATGATAAATTAGAGTTTATTTTGGGAAATAACAGATATTACTATGACGGTGAGAATGTTTATTTGATCAATGGAAGAAGTGCGAAGGTGATTTCTAATTTTGATTTAAATGTTTTAAAGATAACGCCAAAGTTTATAGAAAATTTAATTAGTAATTTAACTTATAATACTGATGGAGAAGCTAAGCAATATGCAGTACCACTTTCAAGATTCATAAATTTATATGAATTTGATGTAGAGGTAAATAGTAGTAAAGCTGACAATTACAATGTTTTGGTAAATGTTTATGAAAAAGATAATGAGATTTATATGTATAAGTTAGATTTAAGTAATTATTATAAGTTTCGCTCTTTGAATGATAGTGGAATTTTGACGATTGATATTTATGATGATTTAGATGAAGTAATAGGAGGGGTATAATGTCAATTTCAGTTATTGTATTAATTATTTTACTTGTATTAATTATAGTATTTTTTAGAGATTTTAATGCTTTTATATATTCGTTTGTAATGATTGATATATTTTTACGTATAGTTACATATTTAAAAACATATTTACTTAAGGATAATGCTTTTGGATTTTTTGATTTTATTCCAGAGAGTATACCGGCTATTTTAAAATCGTTTGATTTAGGTAGTATGAATGATATTGTTATGTTTTTATACGTGCTTGTGTATATGGTTTTCTTAGGTTTAATGTTTTCGAAGTTCGTCAACCGGAAGTTTTAATTCGGCTGGCTTTTTCTTTAAAAAAAATGTATAATTAAATAGGTGGTTTTATGTATGCATATATAAAAGGATATGTTAAGGATATAGAAAGTGATTATATAGTTTTAGACAATAATGGAATTGGTTATTTGATTTATACGGCAAGTCCTTATTCTTTTGATATGGATAAAGAATATACTGTTTATTTATATCAGTATGTTAGAGAGGATGAAATTACTTTATATGGGTTTAAAACGATAGATGAGAAAAAGTTATTTTTGAAACTTATTTCGGTTAAGGGTGTGGGGTGCAAGATGGCTTTACCGATGTTGGCAACTGGTTCACCTTCAGGAATAATTGACGCGATAGAAAGAGAAAATATTTTATATTTAAAAAAGTTCCCTAAGATTGGTGATAAGGTAGCTAGACAAATTATTTTGGATTTGAAAGGTAAGCTTGCGAAAAGTGATGATAGTAGTAATTTAGTTAATGATGAACTTATAGAAGCTTTGAAGAGTTTAGGTTATAAAAATAGTGATATTAATAAAGTTATTAAGAATGTTGACAGTTCTTTAGATATTGAAGTGCAGATAAAAGAGGCATTGAAACTTCTTTTGAAATGAGGTGAGATGATTGGGAAGATTAGTTAGTGGAGAAGAGATGGCGGAAGATAATTTTGAAACGTCTATTAGACCAGATAGTATTGATGAGTATATTGGACAAGCTGAATTAAAAGAAAATTTGAATATATTTATGAAGGCGGCTAAGATGCGTGGAGAGGCTTTAGACCATGTTTTATTATATGGTCCTCCAGGGCTTGGTAAGACGACTATGGCTTATATTATAGCGAATGAAATGGATGGAAATATAAAGACAACTAGTGGTCCAGCAATTGAAAAAAGTGGCGATTTGGCAGCTGTACTTTCTACTTTGGAGCCTGGGGATATTCTTTTTATTGATGAAATTCATAGAATTCCTAGGTTTATTGAGGAAATTTTATATTCAGCAATGGAGGATTTTAAACTTGATATAATAGTTGGAACAGATGCTTCTAGTCGAAATATTACGATTGATTTACCTCCATTTACACTAGTTGGGGCAACTACTAGGGCAGGAGATTTGACTGGGCCTTTACGTGATAGGTTTGGTATTGTATCTAAGCTTAATTTTTATACAGAAGATGAACTTAAACAAATTGTACTTAGGACAAGTAGAGTTTTAAAATCGTCTATTTCTGAGGAGGCAGCAATGGAACTTGCGAAAAGAAGTAGAGGAACACCAAGAATAGCAAATAGACTTTTTAAAAGAGTTCGTGATTATGCTTTAGTTATGGGCGATGGCAATATTGATTTATCTATTACTAAGCTTGCTTTAGATAAACTTAAGGTAGATGCTTTCGGCTTAGATGCGACAGATTATAATTTACTTAGTTCAATTATTGAAAAATTTAATGGTGGTCCAGTTGGAATCGATGCTTTGGCATCTAGTATTGGTGAAGAGGCATCAACGATTGAAGATGTGTATGAACCTTATTTGCTTCAAAACGGTTTTCTTAAAAGAACAAGTAGAGGAAGAATGGTTACTGAAAAAGCTTATAAGTATTTGAAAAAAGGGGAACAAGATACTTTATTTTAGGAAGTGATGATATGAAAACTGATGATTTTGATTTTTATTTACCTTTAGAGTTAATCGCACAAACACCTTTAGAGAAACGTGATACATCACGTCTTTTAGTTTTAGATAGGAAAACAGGTGATATTAATCATAGACATTTTACAGATATTATAGATTATTTAAATGAAGGTGATAGTTTAGTTTTAAATGATACTAAGGTTATGCCAGCTAGACTTTATGGAGTTAAAGAGGAAACTGGGGCAGTAGTTGAGGTATTACTTTTAAAAGATAATGGTGATAATGTTTGGGAATGTTTGACTAAACCAGCAAAGAGGATAAAAGAGGGAACGGTTATTTCTTTTGGTGATGGTAAATTAAAAGCAAGATGTGTGAAGGTTTTAGACGAGGGAATTAGATATTTTAAGCTTGAGTATAAAGGAATTTTATATGAAATATTAGATGAGCTTGGTGAGATGCCCTTGCCACCTTATATACACGAAAAGTTAAAGGATAAGGATAGATATCAGACTGTTTATGCGAAAAATGTTGGTAGTGCGGCAGCGCCGACAGCAGGTTTACATTTTACAGAAGATTTGCTTAAGAAAATAAAAGATAAAGGTGTAAATATTGTTTATATTACTTTACATGTTGGACTTGGGACTTTTAGACCTGTTAATGTTGAAGATGTGAGTAAACATAAGATGCATAGTGAATATTATATAATGAGTGAAGATGTGGCAAAGATTCTTAATGATACTAGGAAAAATGGTCATAAGATTATAGCTGTTGGAACTACTTCTACTAGAACTTTAGAGACGATTATGAGTTTATATGGTGAGTTTAGAGGGTGCTCCGGTTGGACGGATATATTTATTTATCCTGGGTATCAGTTTAAGGGAATTGATTATTTGATAACAAATTTTCATTTACCTAAGTCGACTTTAGTGATGCTTGTTAGTGCACTTGCTGGAAAAGATAATATAATGAAAGCATACAGTGAGGCTGTGAAAGAAAAGTATAGATTTTTCTCATTTGGCGATAGTATGCTTATAAAGTAGGTGATTCTTATGGTAATTGTAATTACAGGGCCAACTGCGGTTGGTAAGACTGATCTTAGTTTATTTTTAGCGCACCAGCTTAATGGTGAGATTATAAATGCGGATAGTACGCAGATTTATAAAGGTTTAGATATTGCGACTAATAAGGTGCAGGATACTGAGGGAATTGTTCATCATTTGTTTAATGAAAAGGATTTAAGAGAGGATTATTCAGTATTTGATTATCAAAGAGATGCGAGAAAAATAATTGATGATATTTTAGCTAGAGGTAAGGTACCTATATTAGTTGGTGGGACTGGACTTTATATTAATGCTGCTTTATATGATTATAAATTTCCATCAAAGGTGAAAGAAGAATATGAAGGACTTAGTAATGATGAGATTTATAAGATGCTTTTAGAGGTGGATCCTAATACAAATATTCATTTGAATAATAGGGTTAGGGTAATAAGTGCTTTAAATTATTATAAAGCCAATGGCGTGCCTTATAGTGAAAGAGATAAAGATTATAAATTACTTTATGATACTATTTTTGTTGGACTTACGACTGATAGAGATATTTTATATTATAAGATTAATAAAAGGGTCGATAAAATGGTCGAAGAAGGTTTAGTAGAAGAAGCTAAAGAGATTTATGATTTAAAAATTAGGTCAAAAGCTGTTATGACACCTATTGGTCCAAAAGAATTATTTGATTATTTTGATGGTAAAATTACTTTGGAAGAAGCTATAGAACTTATTAAAAGTAAAAGTAGAAAATATGCGAAAAGACAATATACTTGGTTTAGAAATAAAATGGATTTGAAATGGTTTGAGACTAATTATGACGATTTTAGTAAAACCGAAGAGGAAGTATTAGAATATGTGCGAAATAAAATGTCAAAGTGAGTTTGACATTTTAATTTACTATGATATACTACTATTTCTAAGGGAGGGAATAATATGCGTTTAAAGGGGATTATACCGCATACTTATGTACAGAGTGTTTATTCTTTAGATTATTTGAAATTATATGATAGTGGAATTCGGTATGCAATTTTTGATATAGATTGTACGATTTTACCATTTGATGATATAAAGATTCCTTTAGATTTAAAAGATTTATTTGATAAAATTAAGGAAATTGGTATTACACCAGGACTTTATTCTAATGGAGCTTTTAAAAGAGTTTTACCAGTTGGTGAAGCTTTGAAAGTAAAATATATGGCTAATGCGAGGAAACCTTTTTATGGTGATTTTTCATTGGTTAAATATAGTTTATTTGGTAAGGAATGTAAAACAGATAATACAATGATGGTTGGTGATTCATTTTATTTAGATATGCTTTTTGCTGATAGACTTGGCTTTTATAAAGTTATGGTTGATTCTGTTAAAGGTGGTCATTGGGTAAAAACTTTAGCTAATAGTATTGTGCAGACATCAATATATTCGGTTTTACCAAAAGATGAGTTTGTCTATGGAAAATATTATCATGGAAAACGAGGATAAATATTGCGAGAAAGTTAAAAATATGATATTATGTATATAGATGAGATTTTCTCATATAATAAAAAGGAATATTCAATATCGCAATGTTGGATGTACCAAAATGTTTTATTGACACCTAAATCAAGCAATTGCTTAAGTTAGGTGTTTTTTTCTATTTATCTTAATATTATGAATATTGAGATAAATAGAAGTGATATGATGGCATAAAGAGCTTTCTCTCTTTGAGTCATTCGCATCACCTCCAATTCTATATTAAGAATTGGTCCACCCAACTTATTGAATATTCCTTAATTTAAAGATAACATTTTGTTATAAATAATGCAATAATTTTTATTAATTTTTTAAATGAAAATTAGGGTTTTTCCGAAATAATGTTCGTGGTATAATTGATATAGGTGTTTGGTATGAAAAAAATTATTATGCATATTGATGTTAATAATGCATTTCTTTCATGGACTGCAGTTTTATATTTAAAAAATGGTTTTAAAACGGATATACGTAAGACGTATGCAGTTATTGGTGGTGATGAAAAAGCTAGACATGGGATTGTTTTAGCTAAATCGATGCCGGCAAAAAAAAGAGGAGTTGTAACAGCTGAAACTTTGTTTAGTGCGAAGAAGAAATGTCCTAGTTTAAAGGTTTATCCACCGAATTATAATTTTTATAAAAAAATGAGTGACAGTATGCTTGAACTTATTCGGAAATATTCGCCAGATATTGAACAGATGAGTATTGATGAATGTTTTTTAGATTATACACCAGTTAAACATCTATATGGTGATGAGGTAAAGTTTGCTTATAAGCTTAAAAAAGAGATATATGATAGATTAGGTTTTACGGTTAATATTGGTATTGGAAATAATAAGTTATGTGCGAAGATGGCTTCCGATTTTTCGAAACCTTATAAGGTTCATACTTTATTTTTAGATGAGGTTAAAGAAAAAATGTGGCCTTTAAGGGTTGATGAGTTATTTGGTATTGGTAAGAAAACAGCTATAAAATTACATAATTTGAATATTAATACTATTTATGATTTAGCTCATAGTGATTATAATTATTTATATAAGTTTTTTAAAAATCAGGCTCAGGATATGATAGATAGAGCTAATGGGATTGGGTCTGATGAAGTTATAAGTGAACAAGAGGCACCTAAGGGGATTGGAAATGAGACTACTTTAAATAGAAATATTGCTTCTAAGGAGGAGCTTGAGCCATATCTACTTGCTTTATCTGAGAATGTGGCTATTAGGCTTAGAAAGCAGAATAAGTATGCGTCTGTGGTGGTTGTAACTTTAAAAGATAAGTTTTTTAAAAGATTTAGTCATCAAAAAAAATTAGTTAATGCGACTAATTTAACGGAAGAAATTTACAAAACAGCTTTAGATATTTTATCAGAGATGAATGTAGATGATGGGATTAGATTAATAGGAGTGAGGTTAGATAAATTGTCTGATAGTTCCAGTCATCAAGTGTCTTTATTTGAGGATTTAACGGTTAGAGAGGGTAATAATGAACTTGAAAAGACAGTAGATGAGTTAAAGGAAAAGTACGGATTTAAAATTATTAAGAAGGCTTCTTTGATAGATAGTAAAGTTGGTAAAAAGTATTTAAATAAATAAGTTCTTGTGAACTTTTTTTCTTTTAATGATTTACTTTAAGGTTATTAAACTGTATAATTAGGTAAGGAAAGTAGTGATATCAATGAATGAAAATATAATTAAAAATATCAGTTTAGATTTAGGTGTGAAGGAAGGACAAGTAGAAAAAACTTTAAAGTTATTAGAAGAGGGAAATACTATTCCTTTTATTGCAAGATACCGTAAGGAAGTTACTGGTAATTTAGATGAAGAACAGATTAGAAAAATTAATGAAGTATATGAATATGAGGTTAATTTACTTAAGAGAAAAGAAGATGTAATTAGATTAATTGATGAGAAAGGATTACTTACTGATGAACTTAAAAATAGTATTATGAAAGCTAGTAAGTTGGTAGAAGTTGAGGATTTATATAGGCCATTTAAAGAGAAGAAAAAAACTAAGGCGACAGAAGCTATTAAAAATGGATTAGAGCCTTTAGCCAAAATGATTATGTCTTTTATTACCAATGTTTCTTTAGAGGATTTGACTAAGAGGTTTTTAAATGAGAATGTGAAAACAGCTGATGAGGCTATAATGGGAGCTTCATATATTATAGCTGAGTGGGTGAGTGATAATGCGAGTTATAGAAAATGGATAAGAAGATTTACTTTTAATGAAGGGTTATTAAAAACTAAAATTAAAAAGAATGCGATAGATGAAAATAAGGTTTATGAGATGTATTATGATTTTTCTGAGAGGGTTAAGTATGCGAAGCCTTATAGAGTTATGGCTATTAATAGGGCAGAAAAAGAAAAGGTTATTTCTGTTAATTTAGATGTTGATACTGATAAAATTATAGAGTTTTTGGAAGGCAAAATTATTAAAAAAGAGGCACCTTTTAATTATGTGATTGAAGGGGCGATTAAAGATAGTTATAAAAGATTAATTGGACCTTCTATAGAAAGAGAAATTAGAAGTGAGCTTACGGAAAAAGCTGAAGATGAGGCTACTAAGAATTTTGGCTTAAATTTAGAAAAGTTATTGATGCAGCCACCAATGAAAGATAAAATGGTTTTAGGATTTGACCCAGCTTATAGGACAGGTTGTAAGCTAGCAGTAGTTGATAATACTGGTAAGATGCTTGATATTAAGGTTATTTATCCGCATGAACCTAGAAATGAGAAAGAAAAAAGTAAAGAGGTTTTACTTGATTTGATTAATAAATATAATATTGATATTATTGCGATAGGAAATGGTACTGCATCGCGTGAAAGTGAGGCTTTTGTAGCTTCAGTTATTAAAGAGGCTAAAGGTAAATGTGAATATATAATTGTAAGTGAGGCTGGAGCTTCAGTTTATTCGGCTAGTAAACTGGCGATAGGGGAGTTTCCAGATTTACATGTTGAGGAAAGAAGTGCAATAAGTATTGCAAGAAGGCTTCAAGATCCTTTATCTGAGCTTGTTAAAATAGACCCTGAGAGTATTGGGGTTGGTATGTACCAGCACGATGTTTCACCTAAAAAATTATCTTCTTCTTTGGATTTTGTGGTGGAAAAGTGCGTTAATAATGTTGGGGTTAATGTCAATACGGCTTCTCCTTCACTTTTAAAATATGTTTCTGGTTTTACAAAAACTAATATTAATAAGTTAATTAAGTATAGAGATGAACATGGTAAGATAAAAGATAGAAAAGAGATTAAAAAGTTATTTTCTGATAAGGTTTATACACAATCAGTTGGATTTTTAAGGATTATGGATGAGGGTATTTTAGATTCTACTAGTATTCACCCTGAGAGTTATGATGTTACTTTGAAATTACTTGATATGCTTGGGCTTACATTAAGTGATATTGGAACTAGTAATGTTCAAGATATTGATATTGATATTAAAGAGTATGCTTTAAAACTTGGAACTGATGAATATACTTTAGAAGATATTTTGAAATCTTTGAAAAAACCTAATAGAGATCCACGTGATGAGATGCCTAAACCAATTTTAAAAAGTGATATATTACATTTAGAGGATTTAAAGATAGGTATGAAATTACAAGGTACCGTTCGTAATGTGACACCTTTTGGAGCTTTTATTGATATTGGACTTAAGAATGATGGTTTAGCGCATATATCTAAACTTACTAATAAGTTTATTAAGCATCCAATGGAAGTTGTGAATGTTGGAGATATTGTGGACTGTTATGTGGATGAGATTAAGTTTGATAAAAATAAGGTTTCTTTGTCTTTGTTAGAACCGGTGGTTAAATGAAAAAAATATTGATATTATTAGTTTGTTTATGTTTGACTGGATGTATTGTCAGGAATGATGATTTTGAGAAAACGTGCACCAGGACTTTGAATTCAGATAATTTGATAGATAAAACGGATATTCATGTTAGTTATGATAATGAGGATAATATTAATGAGGCTATTGTTACTAAACGGTATGAGGTTTTGGGAGAAGATTTAACTTTATTAGAAGATATTAAAAAAAGTGCGACTATTTTGAATGAAAAATATGCTTTTAATAATAATATTAGGATAACTGTTTCTATAGATGAGGATGATGTTTGGGAGGTTAAGTATTATTTAGATGTTCCTAAGATTTCTGATAATATATTAGAAGAGTTTTCTTTAAAGAAAAATTCGATTAAGTTTTTTAATAAAATGCGAAAAGAAAATATAGAATGTGAATAGGAGGATTTTATGTTAGAGATTATTAAGGCAATATTTTTTGGTATTGTCGAGGGTATTACGGAATGGCTTCCAATTAGTAGTACTGGTCATATGATTTTGCTTAATGAGATAGTTAAGTTAGATGTTTCTAAAGATTTTTATGATATGTTTCAAGTGGTTATACAGCTTGGGGCAATAATAGCAGTGGTGATACTTTTTTGGAAACAGATTTTTCCTTTTAAGAAAAAGAAAGATAAAATTTGTGTAGATAAGAATATAATATCTTTATGGGGTAAAATTATTGTGGCATGTGTACCAGCAGCTATAATAGGTATTTTGTTTGATGAGGTTTTTGAAAAGTTATTTTATAATTATGTGTGTGTAGCTTTGGCATTAATTATATTTGGTATTTTATTTATAGTTATTGAGAATAAGAATAAAAAAACAAAGATTAATTCTTTGTCTGAACTTACTTATAATACAGTTTTACTTATTGGAGTTTTTCAGTTAATTGCGGCTATTTTCCCTGGAACATCTAGGTCTGGAGCGACGATAGTAGGTGCACTTTTACTTGGTGTTTCAAGAACTGTTGCAGCTGAGTTTACTTTCTTTTTAGCTATTCCAGTTATGTTTGGAGCATCACTTTTAAAGTTACTTAAGTTTTCTTTTGCTTTTACTGGAATAGAGCTTACAATATTATTAGTTGGAATGTTTGTGGCATTTTTAACTTCAATGTTTATTATTAAGTTTTTAATGGGATATATTAAGAAACATGATTTTAAGGTGTTTGGATATTATAGAATTATATTAGGTTTTATTGTTCTTTTATATGCGTTTTTTCAGGCTTTATAAAAAGTCTTTTTCTTTAGGTTCAATGTCAAGTAGTGTTGGTGGAACCAAAAACTAATGATAAATGAACTTATTAAGAGGGCCAAAAAAAGGTCT
>CALVRA010000003.1 GCA_944358415.1 uncultured Bacilli bacterium
GACCTTTTTTTGGCCCTCTTAATAAGTTCATTTATCATTAGTTTTTGGTTCCACCAACACTACTTGACATTGAACCTTTACATTATGATAGACATTTTGAACATCTTCTACTTCGTCTAACATATTAAGCATTTTTTCGAATGTTTCTTTATCTTCACCTTCTAGAGTAACTTTTTCTTTCGGAAGCATGGTTATTTCATCTAAGTCAAAGTTTACACTTGAAAGTTTAGATGTTATAGCTTCTTTGATTTTATTTAAATCATTTGGATGACCATAGACAATAATTTCATCGTTTTCAGTTTCAATATCGGTGATATCTAAACCATTTTCTAATAAAGTATCTAATGTTTCTTCTTCAGTTAAGCCTTTAAAACTTACGATACATAAATGGTCATACATATAACTAACGCTACCTTGAGCCCCCATTTTGACATGACATTTATTAATGACTGCCCTGATACTACTAACACTACGGTTAACATTATCAGTTAGACAGCTAACGATAGCAGTTGAACCTGATGGACCAAATATTTCATAGTTTGTAGAGATATAAGTTTCATCTGCTCCACTATTTACTTTATCAATAGCACGGTTAATGATATCGTTTGGTACTTGGTCTTTTTTAGCTTTTTCGGTTAATCTTTTTAAGGTAGGATTACCTTCTAGTTCTGTACCTCCATTTTTAGCTGCTTGATATATTTCTCTTGCATACATTGAATATAGTTTTGCTTTAGCCGCTCCTGTTTTTTGGATGCTGGCCTTTCTTACTTCATAAGCTCTTCCCATGTTATACTCCTTTCTGCGCTTTGTTTAAAGCGTCTTTGGCCGCTATTTGTTCGGCAGATTTTTTACTATGTGAAGTTCCCTTTCCATAGACAATACCATCAATGATGACTTCAATAGTAAATGTTTTATTATGTGATGGTCCTTCTTCACTGACTAATTTATATTCCAAACTTTTTTTACCTGTTTGGACAAATTCTTGTAAAATGGATTTATAGTCATCGAAAAAATCAATCTCATGATTTTCAATTAGTGGAACAATATGTTTATTAAAAAATTCTTTGGTTTTGGTTAAACCTTGGTCTAAATAAAGGGCTCCTAGGAATGACTCAAATATATCTGAAACAATTGTTTTTCGATATTTTCCGCCATTTTCTTCTTCGCCTTTACCTAATTTTAAATATTCGTTTAATCCTAGTTTTATAGAATATTCATAGTTAGCTGTTTCACAGACGTAATGAGCTCTTATTTTAGTCATCTCACCTTCATTATATTTATTACTTTTATAAAGGTATTCACTCATTAAAAGTTCTAAGACAGCGTCGCCTAGAAATTCTAGCCTCTCGTAACTTTTAACAGCATGTTCATTCGCATAAGATGTATGGGCGAAAGCTGTTTCATACAAACTAATATCGTTTGGTTTTATTTCGAATTTGTTTAATAGTTCCACTTTGAATCACCTTTAACATTATACCATTGTTTTGTTTTATTTAAAAGGAAAATTTTTCTTTTACATTTAGTTTTATTTTTAGTATAATTATTATATGAGACGAATTTTGATAAAGTTAATTAAAATTTATCAGATGATTCCAATCTCTTGGCACGGTTATTGTAAGCATATTCCAACTTGTTCAGAATATGCGATAGAGGCAATTGAAACTTATGGTGCTTTTAGAGGTGGAATTATGGCTATTAAAAGAATTTTAAGGTGTAATCCATTTAGTAAAGGTGGATATGATCCAGTTATAAGGGGGAATAATCATGAAAAAAGTTTGTAGTTTATTTATGTTATGTGTTTTAGTTTTTGGTTTGACTGGTTGTTTGAAAAGGGATAATATGGAAGATATTACAATTTATACGACTAATTATCCGTCAGAATATATTACTAAAATGTTATATGGTGATTTTAGTACGGTTAAAAGCATTTATCCGGATGGGGTGAATATAAATAATTACAAGCTTACGGACAAGCAATTAGAGGATTATAGTAATTCTGATTTATTTGTATTTAATGGGTTAAGTGATGAGAAGAATTATGTAGAGCCAATGAGGAAAATTAACAAAAATTTAAAAATTATTGATACGACTTTATCAATGGAATATAGTGATAGTGTTGAACAGTTATGGCTCGATCCTTCTAATTTCTTGATGATGGCTCAAAATGTTAAAACTGGATTTGGGGAGTATATTGATAGTTATTATTTGATTAATAAGATTGAAGAAAAATATGAAGAGCTTAAGATTGAGGCTTCTAATTTAGATGCGAAGATTAAAGATACTGTCTCTAATGGTAATAGTAAGGCGATTGTTGTTTCAGATAATATGTTTAAATATTTAGAAAAATACGGAGTGACGGTTTATTCTTTAGATGAGGAAAATACTGATATAAATGCAGTTTACAATGAAGTTTTAAGAATGATTCAAAGTGGTGCGATTAAGTATGTGTTTGTGAAAGGAAATGAGGAATATAATTCGACAGTACAAAGACTTATTAATAATACGAATGTGAAGGTTCAAAACTGGCACACTTTATCTAATTTGACAGAAAATGAAAGATTAGAGAATGAAGATTATTTTACACTTATGAATTACAATTTAGAGTTACTTAAAAATGAGCTATATAAATAGCGAGCTTTATTTGGCTCGCTTTTTGAGTATTAAAATTATTAATATTAATAATGATATGACTATTATAATGATGATTTTTTCCTGTTTTATGAGTGATATTAAATCAAATTTTAAGGTTTGATTTAGGGTTATTTTTTGAGTATCTAAAAGTTCATCTTTATAATAGATTTTTAAAGTCCCTAAGGTTTTACCCTTTTTATCAAATGGTGTTACTTCTTCTATTCCATTATATATTAATTTGATATCTTTTTTATTATAGTTATTGTTTAGATATTTGGTAATGTTTTTGTTTGGGTATAGGTTTAAATTTTCATTTTTAGTATATTTTGTTTTAATGGTTTTAAATGATTTATTTTTATTTACTATTTTTTGATTATTATAGTTATTTATGAAATAGTCATAGATTGTTTTAGCATCTATAATATGATGAGGGGCTTTTTTATCATATAATGCTCCAGTAGTGATTAACATATAATTTATATTATTTGCTTTGGCAATGGTGGCTAGGCAAAGACCGGCATCAGTGGTTGTTCCGGTTTTACCACCTAAAACATAAGGAATATCAATTTTAAATTTACTAGCATTACTTTGAATAGTACTTTTAAATGTCAGCTTACCGTCTGTAGTTGTATAAGTTTTGACTTTAATGATTTGGTTTATGTCTTTATTTTTTAATGCTTCTTTGAATATTTGTGAAAATTCTTTAACAGTTGAATAATTATTTTCATCATCTAGGCCGATGACAGTTGAAAAGTTTGTGCTTTTGAGGTTTAATTTTTTTACTTTTTCATTCATTTTTTTGATGAAGTTTTCTTCTGTGCCGGCGACATTTCTAGCTAAGGCTTTGGCAGCATCCGCACCTGATGGAAGTAAAAGGCCATATAATAGATCTTTATAGGTGACAGTTTGTCCATTTGTGAAACCAGCAGTTACAGCATTAGCTTCGGCTAAGCCTTTGAAATCGTCTTTAGTTAAGATTGTCTGTTTATTTAAATCTTCTACGTTTTCGACAGTGATTAGAGCGGTCATAATTTTAGTAAGACTTGCAATAGATACTTTTTGGTCTATGTTTTTTTGATATATGATTTCATTTGTATCTAGGTTATATAAAATGGCATTTTTAGAAGAAATGTCTAATTCTACTGCATTTACTTTAAATATAAATAAGATAAAAACTAAGATAAA
The DNA here is from genome assembly GCA_944358415.1 of uncultured Bacilli bacterium. Taxonomy (GTDB): domain Bacteria; phylum Bacillota_I; class Bacilli_A; order RF39; family UBA660; genus Coprosoma. Next base: position 3,817 of record CALVRA010000003.1, read on the forward strand.
GGTCAATAATTTTTTCATTTGTTTTCCTCCATTATTTTTTGATAGCAATAGCCCCATAAGGGGTTAAATGGTTTATTTTTGAGTTATTTAAGGTATAGACTTTTGATGGAGTTTGATATTCTTCTGGTGTATTTATATCTTGGTCATAGCCTATTCTACTTACGGTTATAAGCATTTTATTATTTTTATCATATCTTTCAAATGAGAAGTAATTATCATTGATTTCTTTGATTTTAATATCGGCATCTCTTAAAAATGTTTCAATTTTTCTAATATTTCCAGCAGTTTTGAAAATGGCGAATACTTCTTTATCATGGTTTTCTTTGGGGTATGGCTTTCTATTAGATAGGTTTCCCATGCCTTGCATTCCTATTTCATCACCATAAAAAATTGATAAAATACCTGGAAAAAAAGTTAATGTGAATATATAAGGTGCGAGACGTTTTTTACCATTATTATAGTCTTCGTTTGATAGACGATAGTTCTTACACCAATCATAGTTATCATTATTTAAGTTCCATGCCCATTCACCATGTTTTTGAAATTCATCGGTGGCCATTAAGTTAATGGCTCTTGTGATATCGTGGGTTGAGGTAAAATTCATTAGTGTTTTAATGGTGTCATCTGGATATTCTATTAAGATTTCGTTTAAGATTTGATTTAGTTTATCTTTATCTGAATATTTGAAGTATCTAAGTAGGGCATCTATTAAAAGATAATCCATGACACTATCCATGGCTTTTCCTGATGAAATATATCCCCTATTCATTCGCATAGGGTTTTTCCATACTTCACCTAATATGAATCCATCTTGTTTATTTCTTTTAACCGCGGTTCTTATTTTCTTTATAAATTCATCATTTAGTTCATCGGCGACATCTAGTCTTAGGCCATCAATTCCTAGGTCAAACCATTTATCGATGATTCCGTTTTCACCGGTGATATAATCTATCCATTCTTTTGAGTATCCATCGCATTCTGGGAGATTTTTCATTCCCCACCAGTATTCATATTTTATTTGTCCGTTTTCTTCATGTTTTCTATAAAAATTACTATAGATGGAGTCTTTTGATTGATAAGCACCTAAGTTACTATATGTGCCAAATTCGTTAAAGTATTTACTATCATTTCCGGTATGGTTAAAGACCGCATCTAATATAACTTTTATATCTAATTCATGGGCTTTATCACATAGATTTTTTAAATCTTCATTGGTTCCAGCATAAGGGTCGACCATTTCATAATCGGCGGTATCATATCTATGATTAGATTGACTTTTAACGACTGGACTTATATAAATAATATCGACACCTAATTCTTTTAGATAATCTAATTTATTTTCTATTCCTTTTAAATCACCGCCATAGAAGTCATTATTCCAAATGCCTTCGTTATCTGGTCCTATCTGCATTTCTTCATTCCACGATGTGTGAATATGTCTTTTTGGCATTGGTTTTAATTTTGTTTGACTACCTCTATTAAATCTATCTAAGAAAATGTGATACATAACTTTTCCTTTGGCCCAATCTGGAACATCAAAATTTACCGAAAGTTTGAATTTTTCATTATTTTTTAAACTCATATATTGTCCATTTGCTTTGAATGTGAAATAGTAATGATAAATGGCGTTTGTTTCAATAAATGTTTCTGTCTTAAAATAGGCGTTTGTGTCATCTTTATCAAAGTAGGTCATATTTATTTCTCTTTGATTATTATCAAATTCCAATATTAGTTTAACATCTTCTATCCAACCTATGTGCATTGGTATTTGAACTTTTATTTCATATAAATTCCCCTCTTCAGATTTTTTTAGTGGTCTAAAGTCCACTTTTGTGTTTACTGCTTTCATATTGTACTCCTTATTTTCATTATATTACATTTTTAGAAAAATTCATACAAAAATTTAGGTTTATTTTATTGATAATTAATTATTAATTGTATATTCTTTGTAATGATGATATAATATAAAAAATTAATTATATTTATGCTTGTTTAAGTTTGAAAGGAAGTGTGAAATTATGAGCTTTAACGATAGACTTGAAAAAAGAATTAATGCGGATGAAAGTCTTAAAGGAAAGGTAACTATTATTAGAAATCCTAAAGAACTTCAAAAAGATTATTGGGAAAAAATAGCAGATAGACAGCAACTATCTAGTGAAATAAATAGTCTTTTGGAAAAAAATCAACAAGGTAAACAATTAGTAAAAACCACAAAAATATTTTCTAGATCTCAAAAATAAATTTTATAAATAATATAAAAAGGAATATGTAATCTACTATTTTAGATTAATATTCCTTTATTTTATAGGGAAATTTGGTATGGATCACTAGAACTGCCATCTCCTCCTGTAATTTTGATTTTTGATGAAAGATAGACGGATGGGAAGACTGCACCGTACGTATAGCGCGAACCGCTGCTGTAGGTGAACTCGCCACTTGAACGCACAGTGAACACGCGGTCAGAATTACCAGCATAAGGCGATAATGTCCACCAGTAAACTTTTATATACATCCATGTTGTGTTTTGACAGCTACTATAATTATTACTATTTCTACTATACGTTCCACAGCTACTTTGATTACTATTACTTCTTATATATTCACTTAATGTTGGTAAAGCAACCTTACCATTCCACTTCTTACTATTTTCATCATTTATTTGACCTGCTAAATCATTATTATACTCTGTTACTCCGCCTATACTAAAGTCTTTTGCCACAATCTGACTTTGGGCAGACGAATTTAATGTACTTGTTAGATAAGTTCCGTTTAAATATGTATTTAAATCAGCTGGACGCATCCAGTTATTTGAATTTGTTGAATCCCATTCTTTCCTTCCTATACTTTCATTTCTCATGATTTTAATTGTACCATCACATTCTGCTGATATTATGCGCCATGTTTCATTATTAAAAGTTATGTAATTGTTTGGGGTTAAACCAGTAAAGAAATATCGACATTCGTATGGGTCTTTTTCTAATCCATTATCTTCTATAATTTGTTCTCCTATAGTGAGTGCTGTACAGGTTTCATATAGTTCATCGATCGCACCCTGTACATTATTTGAATTAAGACCACTTTCTATATTGGAATATGATACTTCGTTTGAAGGGAAAGTGACTGCCGCAAATACAAATCCCCCACTTACTATAATTCCGGCAATTATAAAACCTATTAGATTTGTTTTTATATATTCTTTTTTTATTTTATGTTTCATATTTACTTTTCCTTTCTATCTATTTATTGGTTTTAATTTTTTATTTAAAACAAGTACTATAAACTTCATCTATGGCTGTTTGGACATTTGTGGCTTTCATTCCTGTAGTTCCATTATTATATGTTGTTTGATTTGATGGGAAAACTGCAGTTGCTGATACTCCTACTATAGTAAATAATATTAGGCCTATAAAAAATCCTGTTAAATAATTTTTGTAAAACTCTTTTATTTTTTTCATGTAGATTTCCTCTTTCTATTTTATTTCTTATTTTTATTTTATTATTTATGATAAAAAAGAACCATTGACTATATATAGAACTTTTCTCTATAAATAATCAATGGTTTTTTATCATTATATATAGAATAATTATATATAAAAGGTGGGATGCACGTGATTACAAATGATGAAATAGATGAAATTTTTGATATGATTTCTAGAAATATAAAATTTTACAGATTAAATAATAACTCTAAGTATGCGGATGAATTTGGTAGAATTAGTCAAGAGAAACTAGCAGAACTTTGTAATTTATCACAATCATTAATTGCTAATATAGAAAGCAAGAAAGTTAAACAAACTTTTTCCATAACAGTAGTTGCTACTATTAGCAAAATTTTAAATATTCCATTTGAAGAATTTTTTAAAGATAAAACTTAGATTATTTTTTGTTAACTAACTTGAAAATTGTTTATCCTAGTGTTAACAGCAGAATTAGGTAGATTAACTTTAAGTAGAGTAGCTCGTCCACCATTTTTGGATACTCTATAAAGATAATTTTGCTCTGCTGCATCGGTAAAGTATATATAATCATTTGTTACAACTAAATTGTTTATCCTAGTATTAACAGCAGAATTAGGTAGATTAACTTCAAGTAGAGTAGCTTGTCCACCATTTTTGGATACTCTATAAAGATAATTTTGTCCTGCATCGGTAAAGTATATATAATTTCCAGTAGCTGATGAGCAAGACTGGCATGTATTATATAATTCATCTAGTGCACCTTGTACATCAGTACTTTGAAGACCACTTACCCCATTATCATAAGTGACTTGGTTAGAAGGGAAATATGTCACCGCATAAACACTTACCGCACTAAAAATAATTCCCCCTAATATAAATGTAAAGATTTTATTTGTTAAAATTTTTTTGACTTTTTTTCCCATTTTAGTTCCTCCTTGGACCAGTGCCGCTAGCCTAATTTGATTCTATTATAGGACAATTCAAGACTAGTGTCAATAGTCTTTTTAACAATTTATTTATAATACATAGTACCATTATTTTGAGGTGGAATAATGGAAATAAAAGCAAACAATTATAAACCAAATGATATTTTAAAATTTATTAGACAAAATGCGAATTTAACGCAAGAGCAACTTGCTTTAAAAATTGGCAAATCAAAAAATTGGGTTAAAAACAATGAACAAGGGATTAACAGATATTTTTTTGAAGATTTAATTAAGATTGCGGATATATGTGATGTTGAAATTATTATAAAAGACAAAAAGTAAAAGACTGCCTTTTTGGCAGTCTATCTATATAAAACGCTAACGCATTAGCGGACAGTTTTGATGGTGCCTTTAGTTAAATTAATTTTTATGGCGCCATCATTTTTTGTAGTAAAAATTTTACTATTTTTTAGATTTTTTAAAGTTATTTGGTGGGGGTGACCATATATATTATTCTTTCCGGCGGAAATTAAAGAAATATTAGGAGATACTGTTTGAATAAACTTTTTTGATGAACTAGTATCTGATCCATGATGCCCTACTTTTAGTATATCCATTTTAGGCAAATTATATGTATTTAATAAATACTTTTCACTTTCCTTTGAAGCATCTCCCATTAATAATATATTCTTGTTTTCTATATTTGTATAAATAATAAGACTATCGTCATTTTCATTATGGGTATTTAAGTCATTTAAAAAAATTAAATTGATATTATATATTTTAATAGTTCCTGATGAAATGTTTATAATATTTTTATTAAAGCTTTTTATAATTTTATTTTCTAAGCTATTATTTCCCTTATTTAATACTAAATTATTTATTTTAAAATTTTTTATTAAATTTATGGCCATGCCAGCATGGTCATAGTCTCCATGGGTTAATATTAAATAATCTAAATGGTCAATTCCTTCCGATTTTAAGTAAGGAATAGTTATGTTATTTGCAATATCATATTTAGGTTTACCATCAATTAGTTCGCCGCCAGTATCTATTAAGATATTTCCTTTATTATTTTTTAATTTTATTAGTATGGAATCACCTTGGCCGACATCTATCATGGTTATCTCAGAGTATGGGTTTAGATAATTTATATTATGATGAAAAATTAAAATGATGAAAAAAAGTAAAAGATAGTTTTTTCCTTTGGACCATTTATATAGTATAAAGATTATTAATAAATAATATAAAATAAATATAGATGTATTTACATGGTGCATGGTTAAATTTAAAAAATTTATTTTAGAAAAAAATAAAGAGGCATTTTCCATTATTTGAATTAAAAAAAACAAAATGTTATCCAATGGTTTAAATATGAATGTTAAAAGAGCTATTGGATATATTATACAACTCATGAGGGGTATAAAATAAAGATTTATTAATGGCGAGAGGAGATTTATTTCAAAGAAGTTATTGATTAGTATTGGAGTGGATGCAAGAAAGGCTATTAAGGAAATGACTAGATTTTTAGAAAAGAAGTTTTTATACGTGTTAATTAGTTTTGAAAAGATAATTAGAAAAAAAGAAATGGTGAAAGACAAGATGAAGCCTAGATTATGTATATAGTATGGGTTATATATTAATAGTATCCCACAGGTAATAGCAAGTAAGGTTATGGTGTCTATTTTAAGTTCAAATTGTTTATTAATAGTTAAAATAATAAAGAATATAGTAGCTCTTAAAATTGAGGCTTGAAAATTTGTTATAAATAGATAAAAAATTAAGAAAATAATAGTTAATATATAAGATGTGTTTTTAGAAAATATTTTATTAAATATGAATAAAAGCAAACATGTAAACAAGGTGATTTGAGCTCCTGATATGGCTAGAAGGTGGCTTATGCCATTTGTCTGATAGCTATTTTTGATGTCTTCATTTAGATTATTATCATAGCCTAGGACTAGAGCTTGTAAATAATTTTGGGTTTTATATTTTTCTGTATGTTTATAAAGTTTTTCTTTTATTTTGTAAAAGATATTTTGATTACTATCAATTATTTGAATATTACTTGCAGTAAAAGTATGATATATTTTTTCTGATAAAAGGTAATTTTGATAGTTAAAAAGGTTAAAGTTAGTGTTTTTATTTGGTTTTTTCATTTCCCCTTTAGCTTTTATTTTTTGACCTAATTTACAGTTAAATTTATCATAGTAATTAATTAAGATATTTTCTTTAGCTTTTACTTTTATAGTTACTTTATCTTCTTTTATTTGGCAATCATATATATAACCAATTATTTCGCTTTCTTTAGTATACTTACTTACTGGTCCATTTATTTGGAAAAAAATAATATAGATTATGATAAATATACTAAACGGTAATATTATCTTTAATTTTGGCATATACGCTATCACCAATGCCTGAGACGTTTTTTATATCTTCGATGTTTTGGAAGTTACCATTTTTCTCTCGGTATTCAATTATTGATTTAGCTTTGGCTTCACCGATACCATCTAGGGTTTGAAGCTGTTCACTAGTGGCACTATTGATATTTATTTTACCTGTTATTTCGGTTTTTGTTTCGCTTTGCTTTTCTTCATTAAGTTTGGCTGTTTCATCTTCTTCTTTAATGCAGGCATCATTACATGGTGGACACTCTATTTTTGGCTCTTCCATTTTTTTGATTTCTTCTTTTGAATAGACGATGATAACCATTTCATCTGTTAGTTTTTTACTTAGGTTAAGATTGCTGGTATCAGCTATTTTAGTTAGTCCGCCAGCTTTATTTATGGCATCTATAACAGTATTATTTGTAGTTAGTTCATAGACACTAGGTGTATTTACTTCACCTTTTACATCGACAAGAACTTTATTTTCTTTTGGTTTTTCCTCTTTAGTTGTTTCTTTTTTGGTTATTTCAGATTTTGTTTTAATATCACTATCTGTTTCTGTTTCCATACTATAGGTATCATAGATAGTGAAAGCTGTGAATGTAATAAAAATTAAAATAAAGATTTTTCCTTTGTGTTTGTTTAAAAATTTCATAAATTATCACCTCTATATATTAACATACGACAAAAAAATAAAAATTCCTTTTTATTTTGCAGGAATTTTTAATTTTTTCATTTTTGATTCAATACATATTCTTTGAACAATAGCTAGTGAGGCAATTAATGAAAGAACAAAACTACCACCGTAGCTTAAGAATGGAAGTGGCACGCCAGTTAGTGGGATTAAACCAAACATACCACCTAAGTTGATAAATATATGAATGAATATATAACTCAGTATACCAATACATATATATCTACCTCTTAAACTAGAGGCTTTTGAACCTATTACAGCAATGCGATATAAGACTATGGCATATAATATAAAGATGAATATTGTTCTATAAATTCCATATTCTTCGGCAATTATGGCAAATGCTGAGTCGGTATGGGGCTCTGGAATATATGAATATTTTTGTTTACTTTTACCAATACCTAGTCCCCAAAGTCCACCATCATTGATGGCGATGTAACTATTGCAGACTTGATATCCCCCATTTTCATAGTTGCCACAAGGATCTAGAAATGAGGTAAATCTACTTATTCTAGCATCGTTTAAGATATAGCCTTGTTTTAAGTATATAACAAGTAATCCTAAGGCGGCTAAAATAATCATACAAATAAAGGTCTTAATTTTATCTATTTTTAAAATTGGGCTTGCCAGAAACATCATACCAATAATAAATAGAATTATAAGCAAAGTTCCAAAGTCTTTTTGAAGGACAATGACTGCTGGTATAATAAGGGCAATTAATAATAAAGTTGCAATAATGTCATAATGTTTAATATTAACTGTTCTTAGTTTTCTATAATTTTTTTCAAATAGTATGGCCAGCAAAGCAATGACAATCGGTTTTGAAAATTCGCTGGGCTGAAGTTTAATAATTTTTAAATCAATCCAGTTTTTTGATCCTGATAGTTCTTCAAAAGTCAATGCCCATAGATTTAGAGCTATAGCAGCTACAAACAAGACTGGAACAATTATTTTATAATATTTAGTGTCTGTTTTGATTATGATGATTCCAGCAATAGTACCTAGGAAAATGAAAATTAATTGTCTATAAAAATAGTAATATATTGAAACATCGTAATTGACAACAGCAGCTCTTGATGAGGCGGTCACGATGTTTAATAGTCCAAAAGTAAATAGTGCAATAGATGCGATTAATAATGGTTTATCTAAATCTTTTAAAAGCTTAAATAAAGATTTTGTTTTCATGACTCGCCTCCTATTCTTATATAATAATAGCATATTATAGTAAATTTTACTAGATAGTACATTTTAAAATATAAAATTAGGTGTTTTTAATATACGGTTTTTTACTTTATCATAAACTATATTAGAATAGGAGGTATTATATGTATTACTATGGCGGTTATCAAGGCTATGGCTGTGGCAATCCATGTGGTGGTTATGGCTATGGTGGTGGATACGGAACAGGTTACGGAGCAGCTATTATTTTAGTTCTATTTATTTTACTCGTAATAATTATTGGAGCAAGAGCTTGGAATAATTAATTTTAAAAGGCTATTAGTTTTTAATGGCCTTTTTTATAATTTTCTATTCTATTACATATGGGCTTGAAGAACTTCCATTTCCAGAGATGATTTTGATATCTGATGAGAGATAGACAACTGGGCGAACGTAACTTGAAAAATCACTAGAATTGTCGACAATACGTCCTCTAACATATGTATCACCATCATAATGACCTGCATCAATTAAATATACATAATGAGAATAAGAGTTTGAAGCGGTTATAGTCCACCATGTATTTACTAATGTAGTATACATCCAATTTGATTTATAACAATTATTATTCTCTTTTTTATTAGATAATTGCATAGTTTCACATTCATTTCTATTTGAATTTGTTCTTAAATATTCAGACACTCTAATTAAACCAATTTCTCCGTTCCATATTGAACTATTTTCATCATTGATTTGATCTTGCAAATTATTATTGTTATATGTTACTGAACCAATATCCCAATCGTGTGATGTTATCTGACTTTGGGCTTTATCTGACAAGTCAAATTTGTATGAATAATTTAAATATGTATTTAACGAAGCTGGCTTAGATGGTCTATTCCATTTATTTTCAGTGTCTGTATTCCAAGCAATTGCATCTATATTTGAAAAATTGTCTTTCATTATTTTGATTGTTCCGTCACATTCTACTGAGATTATTCGCCATGTTTCGTTATTAAAAGTTATATAGTTGTTTGGGGTTGCTCCTGTAAAAAAATATCTACATTCGTATGGGTCTTTTTCTAAATCAGTGTTTTCTAATATTTGATCACCTATGTAGGTGGAAAGCATGTATTATATAGTTCATCTATAGCTGTTTGAACATTGGTAGCTTTCATTCCTGTTGTCCCATTATTATACGTAGTTTGATTTGATGGAAAATATGTCACGGCTTTTACTCCTACTACGGTAAATAATACTAATCCTATGACTGTTCCTATTAAATATTTCTTTGAAAACTCTTTTATTTTTTTCATACTATCCACTACTTTCTAAAAACAGTATAACATATTTTTTGATGTTTGTTAAAATATATCTTAATAAGTTTTAATGGTATTAAGTTATTTATACTTTAACTTTATAATTTATATATAGTTAACATTTGTCTTAAATATGTAAAGGTTGTGATATGATGAAAGCAATGGAACTTGTTGGTTTAAATACAAAGTGGTATAGATATCAAAATAGATTAACTCAAGAACAGTTTGCGAATAAAACTAAATTTAAAATGGCTTATATTAGTACTATTGAAAATGGTGATGCGAATTTAACTTGCAAGAATATTGATAATATTGCTAAAACGTTTGGAATAAAGGTAAATTTACTTTTTGATGAAAATACAGCTAAGCAGGCAAAAAAATTACCTAAGAGAGTTGATCTATATAAAGTTTGAAAGTCTTTTAGACTTTTTTCTTTTGACATTTTGCTTATATAAGTTTATAATACTTTTTGTTTAAAATGAAAAACATTAATTATTTATGTTTAAATATGGTAAAATAATATATATGGGGGTGAATTATGTTTAAACCTTTGAATATTTTAGATGAGAAAAATAAAACTTTAAGAAAAAAAAGTAAAGATGTGGAATTTCCTTTATCAAAAAAAGATAAAGATACGATTGATCAAATTATTAAACATTTAACATATAGCCAAATAGAAAAATATGCGGAAAAATATAATTTAAGACCAGGGATGGGACTTGCCTTCCCACAGCTTGGTATGCTTAAGCGAATTATTGTAATTGTGTATGAATATGAGGATGGAAAATTTAAAAATTATGTGATTGTTAATCCAAAAATTATTAGTCATTCTGAGGAAAAAGTGGCACTAGAGACTGGTGAAGGATGTCTTAGTGTGAACCGCGAAGTTGAAGGACATGTGCCTAGATATGCGAGAGTTACGATTACTGGTTATGACCCTGATGGAGAGAAAATTACTATTAGAGCTAGAGAAGATTTATCGGTAGCTTTTCAACACGAGGTTGATCATTTAGATGGAATTTTATTTTTTGATAGAATTGATAAGAAAAAGCCTTTTTATAATGAAAATGAGATTAGATTAATTTAGGAGGACACTGATGAAAAAGTTAATAATGAAATATGTGATACTTATTATTTTGACATTTGCGGCATCAATTTTTATTTACGAATACGTGATGGAAAATGAACCTATAGAAACTGAAGATGATATTTTTTACCTTCAAAATCAAAGCGAAATACAGTATCTAAGTAATACTAATTATACTATTGAAAATCCAAACGTTATTTTAAATCCTTATGGCAATTCTCCACTTTCAGCTTTGGTAGTGTTTCAAACTAAGGATTTAACAACTTCATCAATTACTATTAAGGGTAAAGATGGTGCTGATGATTTAAAACATACTTTCACACCTACAAAAGTTCATATTTTACCTATTTACGGACTTTATCCTGGATATGATAACAAAGTAATTATTGAAGCAAGTGGTATAAGTAAAGAAATTACAATTACAACTTCTGCCCTTCCAGATAATTTTTCTAAGGTGACTGATTTATCAAACAAAGATTTTGAAACTGATGAGTTTTACTTTACTACCCCTGAAGAAATTGGATATACAGCGGCTTATGATGAGAATGGTGAAGTTAGATGGTATTTAATTGGAGATTATAAATGGGATATTCAAAGATTGAATAACGGCCACATTTTACTTAGTAGTGATAAGATTTTAAGTAAAAATTACAGCATTGGTTTGATTGAAATGGATTTACTTGGTAAAGTTTATTATGAATATGCTGTGCCTGGTGGATATCATCACGATGTATATGAACTTAATAATGGAAATTTACTTTTAGCTTCTAATAAATATGAAAGAGATACTAAAGAAGATATTGCGATAGAGATTGACAGAGCTAGTGGAACTATTGTAAAAGAAATTGATTTATATAAGATTTTGCCTGGTGAAAAAAAGGGCAACTGGTTTGGTATGAATTCGATAAATTATGATATTAATACTAATTCAATTACAATATCTGGATATAATAGTGATATGATTGTGAATTTAGACTATACTACTTTAGATATTAACTGGATTATTGCGGATGAGAATAAGGTTGATAAAGATTACAAACAATATTTGCTCAAAGCTGATGGCGAAGTTGATTATCCAAATAACCCAGAATCTGTAAATTTACTTTTAAATAATGCTTTAGTTTTTGCAAGTGAGAAAGATGAAAAAAAACATTTAATTACTTATAAGATAGATTATTCTAATAGAACAGTTAAGGAGCTTGACGATTTGGAGTTACCTACTAACGAAGAGACTTATTTAGAGATTTTAGGCAAGAATGATTTTGTGATTACACAGGGTCATACATTAATGGAAATTAAAGATAATGAGGTTGTTATTAGTATGAATGTTAATTCGACTTTATATAATACTAAGAAGATGAGTTTATATGCGAATGATGTTTATACTGGAGTTTATGGTGTAAGGCTTGGTAGTTTAGGTGAGTCTAAAACTGTTAGTAATCATTTACTTTTAGAGGCTAAAAGCGATGATGAGATTTTAGATAAATATAAAATTTCACTTTACAAAGATGTTTTTGGGTTAAAGGTTAAAGGAACATTTAAGGAAAGTGATGATGTTGAGATTATATTAGATAATGTTTTGGATAAAAAAACTTACACTTTAATTGATGGAACTACTTCTAATAAAAAAATTACTACTTCGCGTTATATTAGTGAGGATGGAATTAAAGGAAAATATTATATATATTTAAAGATTAATGATATTATTTATAAGTTACATAAGTATGTAAATTTCTATTAAAAAACGTCAGATTTTAGTCTGACGTTTTCATATTATTTTCACTATTATATCCTTTTGTTTGATAACTAGCTTCGCATTTTAGAAACGGTTTATAAGAAATTATGGCACCATCTTGGATGAATTCAACGTAACCTGTACATTCTTTATCAGTTTTTGGGTCTATCAGTGTATCTATGTACTTTTTTTCTTTTAGAAAATCATAGCTCAATTCCCAAATGTTTTTGTCGCTAGCATTTGCCGAATATGTGTCATTTTGATATCTTTCAGCAGCTTTTTCTAGTTTATTTTCTAAATCTTTATAAGAAACTGTTTCTTTTGTTTTTTCGTTTGTTATATCAGCTGTTGGAACAATACTTTTATATAATGATGTAATTATTAAGATACATATAAAAGTGATAGATATAATTATAATAAATTCTTTTAAACCAAAACCTTTTTGATTCATAGTTTTTTACCTTTCATTTTTTCTTCATTAAATCTATATAAAGCTCCCGGTCTACCACTACCTTTTGATGTTTTAAAACCAGTATCAATAACTAAGTCTTGTCCAACAAATTTTTTATGGAAGTTTCGTCTATCAATTGGCTTATTTAAGACATATTCATAAAAGCTTTGAAGTTCTGGTAATGTGAAATCACTTGGGAAAAATTTTAAAAGCATGTCATCATAATTAGTGGTTATTTTTTTTCTAATTTCTTTTATTACCTCATTTATGATATATTCATGGTCAAATCCTAGTTTTGGAAGTTCATCAATTTGAAACCATGATTTATCATTTATGCCCTTTTTCATGTCAGTTAGTGTTTTTTCAGTGATAGCAGTAAATGATATAGCAATTGTTCTTACTTGATGACGATTTAAATCACTAAAGGCTCTTGTTTGAAAAATTACTCCTTTATCTAAATTGGTCATGTTTTGATAGACTATTTGTGCGTTTTGCTCTAGTGTTGTTTGGTCATCTAAGATTTTACTTGGCAGAATCCAATAACCTTTATATGGTTCATCTTGTTTTTTTTCAAGATATATTTTCAGTTTGCCTTCATCTGCTGATAAAATTATTAATGGCGTTTCAATATAATTTTGCATAAAAATCACCCTTTGCGTCAAAATTTACGCATTATTATATATCGTTAATTAAGATTTGTCAATTTTGGGTGTTTTTTAATTTATCATAAGTTATAGCCATGGCATATTTAAAGTTTTGATTAGCTTCAATACTCATCATTAAATCTAAGTATTCTTCGTTTTCTATTGGATAAGAAAAGATACATAGATTTTCAGTTTTGACGTTTTTTTTCGTTCTTAAAGCTGTTTCTAATATGGCTATATCGGATGTTATTTCATCGTATTTATCTGTTCCTTTATAGTTTAAAATGGTTTTTATCATTATAAAGGTGATGATACTATGACCATATTCTTTTTCAAAATATTCGTCTAGTAGTTTGACTTGGTCACGGTAATCGTTTGTATTGCTTATACATGAATAGTCTTTTTTATAAATCATCATTACTAATTTAACTAGATCATATTTTTGAAATTTTTGTTTTTTAATAGTATATTCTATGGCCTGTTCTACTATATCATATACTGGATTATTGAACTCAGTTTTTAATTTTAAGTTTAATAGTTTTTCATCATTCATTGTATTTCCCCTTCTTTACTATTAACATTATAACAAAATTTATTTAGAAAAAAAAGAGCAATTTATGCTCTAGAAAGTTTCAATTAAATTCATGGTTTTTGTATTGGCTATTATTTCGACATTTATTTCACTTAGTTTTTCATAGTTGTATACTTTGTTTTCTTTTAAGTTATTAATAAAATCATTATATCTTTGTTTTTCATTATTATAGCCATCTACATAATCATAGTTTATGGAAAAATAGTTATATGGTTTTTGACATAGATGATTCTTATCTAAAGATAGGCATTCGTTATCGGTAAAGCTATAGTTTATATCATTATAGATATCTATTTTAGTACTATCTTTATCATAAGTTAATTTTAGTTTAAAGGTATTATCAGGTAATGTTTCATCTATGGTTTTATTCATTTTTCCGTGTAATCTAAAGTCGATATAGACATTTTTATCGGTTTGATATTCTTTTATTTCAGTTTCTTTTTTAAAGTTTATTGGTGCTTCATCTATATATTCAATATTAGTTATCATATCAATGAAAAATAGTATTCCAAATATAGTAGTGGCAAGTCCGATAAAAAATGGAATAATTGTGGTTTTTCCTTTGGAAAATGTAAGATTATATATTATAATAGTGAACCAAATACATAAAATTGATACGCCTAGTAATAGTAAAGTAAGGCCTAGAAGATTAATTCCCTTTATCCAATAAAATATTGAAATGAATAATCCTAAAACGGCCATAAAATCAAGGAAGAAAAGTGGGAGTAATATGATTATTACTGTCCATATTTTGACGATTAAAAGAATTACTGAGCCGATTGTTGGACCATTTTTTTTAATTATTTTAACTTGTTTTTCTTCTTTATCTTGTTTTTTGTTTTCTTTTTTTAATTGAGTATTTTCTTTTGTATTTATTTTTTCAATAGTGTCTTTTTTAAAATACTGTTTAAATAAAGCGACAATGATAAGAAGAGCAATGCCAAAGTATAGAGCAATAAATAAAAGTAAAAGAATTATTTTGATTAAGCCACTAAACGGAGAGAAAAAAGTTTCAGCAAAGGAATATCCTAGGTTTTTGAATATTCTAAAAGGAATGGTTAATACAGCTAGTATGATTAAGGTACAAAAAATTTTAATGATTATTTCGAAAGCTAGATTTAAGTTTTTTTCAGTATCATTATCTTTAATGGTGTTTGCGAATTCTCTTGTCATATCAGCTAGTTTTCCAGCACCTTTTTTAATTAGCGTCTCTCCTTTTTGGGTGAATTTATCAAAGTTTGTATCTTTATATTCAGGATTTATTTTATAAGCATCTAAAATATCACTTACTAAATCTTCAATGTCGCCAAAGTCTTTAACAGCCTCTTCTTCATTTTGACCATGCTTGATTTTTTCTTCAATGGTGTCTTTATACTCTTCTATAATATCTTTTCTTTCTTTATCATTTAAGATGGATAATTCTTTATCTAATTTTTCTAAAAATTCTTTTTTAGTCATTTTTATCACTCTCCTTAATAAAATTATTTACAGAATCACTAAATTCTTTCCAAACATCTTTTAATTCTTTAAGCCTTTTTTGACCTAAAACGGTGATTTTATAGTATTTTCTTGATGGTCCTTCTTTTGATTCTTGTAGATAGGTTTCAAAATAATTTTCGTTAGTTAGTCTTTTTAGTAATGGATAAATTGTTCCTTCATTAACATCAACTACTTTTGAAACTTCTAAAACTAATTCATAACCGTACATATCACGTTTATTTACTGAAACTAAAACTATGAGTTCCAATACGCCTTTTTTAAATTGTGAATTCATAAATCACCTCTTTTAAGTAAATTATATATTAACTACCTTGTATTGTCAAGTACTAAACTATAAAAAGTAGTTAGGCATTTGTCAAATAAAGGAAAAAAGATTGAAAATGGCTTATATTTGTAGTATACTTATTTTAATAGGAGGATATGAAAATGAACGAAAAGTATCCATTTGGAAATAATTCTTTAGATTATAATCCTGAGATAAAAACTAATCAAAATATAGAAGCTATTAACAGTTTACTTAGTGAATGGGATGATGATAAAAGTGAAACTCAGGCGTTTAGTTTAGATGATCAAGCTAATTTTACCTCAAGTTTAGATTTTACGGATTCAAATAGTTCTGATTTAAATGATGGGGCTTTGGAAAATATTTCAAAAAATGTTCAAAGTATTGATGATCCTTTAGAGAAGACTATGGAAATAAAGAGTGTTGATATAGAAGAAGTTAAAAATTTATTAAATGAACTCCATGAACTTTACGATGAACCAAAGGAAGAAATTTCTGAAAATACAGCACAAGGTCAAAATAAAGGAAAAGCACTTGTTAAGGCAACAAAACAAGGTATCGCTTTTTCTAACGGAAGTATGACAAGAACTTTTCTTGATTGCACTATTTTATGTTTTGTGACAGCATCCATGGGATTTGGTATGCTTATGTATATATTTAGTCACATATAATTAAGGGTTTACCTTAATTTTTTTGTATTCAATCACATATATTTTTATTAGAGGTGTGATTGATGTTTGAATTTTTAAAAAAGTTATTTAAAGATTTTTATCTTTTTACGGCTTCATATTCTAATAATGTATTTCCTGACCCACTTTCTAAGGATGATGAGGAAAAGTATATTAAACTAGCCAACATGGGTGACAAAGAAGCTAGAAATAAGCTAATTGAGCACAATTTACGTTTAGTTGCTCATATTGTAAAAAAATATGAGCATGGGTCGCAAATGAGTGATGATTTAATTAGTATTGGGACAATTGGGTTAATTAAAGGGGTTGATAGTTACTCTTTTAAGCACAAAACAAGACTGACAACTTACTGTGCGAGATGTATTGAAAATGAGATATTAATGTTTTTTAGGTCAGATAAGAAAAATAGTAAGAATATTAGTATTGATGAGCCAATTGGATTTGATAAAGAAGGTAATGCAATTACTTTTTTAGATATTTTGAAAACTGATAAGCCGGATTTTGCTTTGGATTTACATATTCAAGATAATATTAAATTACTAAAAAAATATTTTTCAATTTTAACTGATAGAGAGAAAGAAATTATTATTAAAAGATATGGTTTAAACGGGAAAGATGAAGTTACACAAAAAGAGATTGCGAAAGAGCTTGGCATTTCTAGGAGTTATGTTTCAAGGATTGAAAAAAGAGCTTTAACAAAAATGCTTAGAGAGTTTATAAAAAATAATAATGGATAATGTTGATATATAAAAGAAGACTGTTGTTTAGTCTTCTTTTTCTGTTAATTCTTTTACTATTTCATGACATCTTGGACATAGATGGTCAGTTAGGTCAATTTCATTAAAGTAATTCCAACATCTTTCACATCTTTCACCATCAAATTTTTGAATTTGAACACCACAGTATTCGTATTTTGGAAGCTCTTCAGCTGTAAGAATTACATCTGATACGATGAATAATTGTTTTAAGTTTGAAAGAATTGGCTTTAATGTTTCTTTATCTTCATCTCTTAGTTTTAAGAATACTTTAGCTTCTAATGATTTACCAATTAATTTTTCATTTCTAGCTTCTTCTAAGGCTTTATAAACATCATTTTTAATACCAAAGAATAAATCAAAAATTTCTTTTAGTTCGGTTTCATTTTTATAATTTTTTACTTCTGGGAAGTTTTCTAAATGAACACTTTGTTTTTTTTCACCTGGAAGTAAGTTATATACTTCTTCTGATGTATAAGGTAAAATTGGTGCCATTAATTCGATTAAAGAAGTTAAAATTTCATATAAAACGGTTTGAACACTTCTTCTTTGATGACTATCTGCCGATTCGATATATAAAATATCTTTTGTAAAGTCTAAGTAAAAATTAGAAAGTGAGTTTACATAATTATTAATTATTTTATAGATTTCATCATAGTTATAGTTATCATATTCTTTAATTACTTTAGAGATAATGTCATTTAATTCAATTAACATATATTGGTCAGGTACTGTTAATTTATCATAAGAAACTTTATCTTTATTTGGGTTAAAATCAAATAAATTTCCTAACATAAATCTATAAGTATTTCTGATTTTTCTATATGATTCTTTAACACCTGCTAGTAGTTCATCACTAAATCTAACATCTTCAGTGTAGTCAACGCTGGCAACCCAAAGCCTTAAAATATCAGCGCCTTGTTTTCCAACAACATCCATTGGTCTTACGATATTGCCGATACTTTTACTCATTTTAAAACCTTTTCCGTCTAAGACAAAGCCAGCAGAAACTAATTCTTTATAAGGGCTATGTCCGCTATAGGCCATACTACAGATTAATGATGAATTAAACCAACCACGGTATTGGTCTGAACCTTCTAAATAAACATCGGCTGGATAAGGTAATTTTCTTTCTAGTAAGGTTCCAGCCCAAGAGGTTCCAGAGTCAAACCATACATCCATGATATCAGTTTCTTTAGTGAAGTTTCCGTTTGGACTTGCTTCATTTGTGTATCCTTTTGGAAGCAATTCTTTAGCCTCTTTTTCAAACCAGATATTAGAACCATATTTTCTAAATAGTTCAGCAATATGCATCATGACATCATAATCGACAATTGGTGAACCATCTTCATTGTAGAAAATTGGAATTGGTACTCCCCAGGCTCTTTGCCTTGAAATACACCAGTCTCCCCTATCTCTAATCATGTTATAAATTCTGGTTTTTCCCCAATCAGTATGGAATTTAACGTTAGTATCTAATTCTTTTAAGATTTCATCTCTTATTTTATCAACACTACAGAACCACTGTTTTGTAGCTCTAAAGATGATTGGTTTTTTGGTTCGCCAGTCATGTGGGTATGAGTGGGTAATTTTTTTTAATTTTAATAGATAACCGTTTTCTTTTAACCACTCTGGTATTTTTTTATTAGCTTCATCTACTGATAGACCTTCAAAGATACCTGACTCTTTGGTTAAAATTCCTTGGTCATTTACTCCATTTACCATACCTAAATTATATTGTTTACCGACATTAAAATCATCTTCACCGTAAGATGGTGCGGTATGAACTAAACCAGTTCCAGCATCTAAGGTTACATGGTCAGCTGTTACGACTGGTGAGGTTCTATCCATGAATGGATGTTTATAAATAACATTTTCTAAATCTTTTCCTTTGAATGTTGATAATACTTGGTAGTTTTCAAAACCAAATTCTTGCATTAGGCTTTCTAAAAGTTCTTTTGCAACAATATAATTATTATCATTTACTTTTGCTTTAGCGTATTCGAAGTCTTTGCCGGCGCATACTCCCATATTACCTGGTAAGGTCCATGGAGTGGTGGTCCAAATAACTAACTTATCCCCTTCATCTACATATTCATTTCCTTTTGTAATGGTAAAGGCAACATAGATTGATGGGTCTGTTTTATCTTTATATTCGATTTCAGCTTCGGCTAGAGCAGTTTCACTACTTGGAGACCAGTAAACTGGTTTTAACCCTTGGAAAATTAGACCTTTTTCAGCCATTTTAGCAAATACTTCGATTTGTCTTGCTTCATATTCTTTATTTAAAGTTATATAAGGATGATCCCAATCACCTATTACATTTAATCTTTTGAAATCTTCTTTTTGGGTTTCTACTTGTTTTAGGGCATACTGTTTACAGTACTCTCTAAATTCAGCTATGGTCATTTTTTTTCTATCGATGCCACTATTGGTTACAGCTTGTTCGATAGGAAGTCCATGAGTATCCCAACCTGGGATATATTCTACGTAGTAGCCTTCCATCATTTTTGAACGGTTAATAAAATCTTTTAATATTTTATTTAATGAATGACCTAGATGAATATTACCGTTCGCATATGGTGGGCCATCGTGTAGGATAAATGGTTTATTATTTTTGTTTTTATTTTTAATAAGATTATATAAATCCATTTCTTCCCATTTTTGTCTTTGTAATACTTCATTTTCAGCTAAGTTACCCCTCATTTTGAATTCTGTTTTAGGCATTAATAATGTATCTTTATAATCCATGTTATACATCTCCTTATTTTATTATTTAACTCCCTTTTTAAATCCTTTAGTTCCATTATATTCGCTTAAAATATTTGAGGTAAAACTTGATGTTTTGCGCATTTCATTTTTATAGTCTTTGATGGCTGATTTGATTAATTCATCAGTTAATGTTTTATAGTCTTTACCTTTTGGTTTATATAGGTAAAAGGCAAGTGAACCTGGGATAGTGTTTGGCTCGTTGACATATATTTCTTTGGTCTTACTATTAACTAGGTAATCGATACGGCAAACACCTTTTAAATTTAATATTTTAAATACTTGTTTTGAAATTTCATATATTTTATTTTCCATTTCTTCGTCAATTTTAGCTGGGATATCAAATTCACTAGTAGACATAGAAGAAGGCATTTTACCAGCATTTTTAAAGCCTTTTCCTTTACTTCCACTTAAGTATTTATCTTCAAATGTCAGAAGTTCATGTTTCATTTTCATTTCAGCAATTAGGCTTGTTTCTTGATATTCATAGTTTCCACATACAGCACAGTTTAGTTCTAAAAGATTTTCTATCATTTCTTCAGCAACTATTTTCTTTTCGTATTCTAAAGCCTGTTCTATTTTGCTTTCAAGTTCGTTTCTTGAATGAGCTACACCTATACCGATGGTGCTTCCAAGATTTGCTGGTTTAATAATAACTGGATATTTTAGTTTTTCTATGTTATCTAAAACATCATCTTTATTCAAATTATATTCATAATCATAAAACCATACGTAATTTGGTATTTTTATATTATTGGCTTCTAATACTTGTTTTAAAACTACTTTATCTTGGCCTAAAGCGGCTCCTAAGACTGATGGTCCAACAACAGGTAGACCTAGAGTTTCTAGGTAACCAGCTAAAGAGCCATCTTCTACTCCTTTTCCATGGACGATAGGAAAAGCTACATCAATGGTACCCACATTTCTGCCGAAAAAGCCTTTGACTTTTTGGATGGTTATTTCTTTATCTTTACGGCATAAGGTTATTTCTTTAACATATTTTTTCATATTATCAAAGTATTTGAATGTTTCCATATCTCTTAGGGCATTTCCAGTATAGAAATGTCTATCTTTACTTATATATATAGGAATTATTTCATATTTTTCCTCATCAATATTTTCCATGGCTTGGAGGGCTGATATAATACTAACTTCGTGTTCAACGGAATCTCCTCCAAAAAATACTCCAACTTTTATCATAATTTTCACTCCTTTTCATTAAATATATCTGGTAAATCGTTTTCTAAAAGTACGTAGGTTTCTTTATCTTTTATTTTTTGAATTAAAGGAAAGGCTTTTAACACATCGTTAATTATATGAATTTTCTTTTCAGGATAGCCTTTTTCTTTTAATCCTTCTAATATAGGTTTTGTTTTTTCGGCTCCAACTAATATGACTTCGTCGGCGCTTTCTGATATTTGGGCACCAAATTCTTTATTTTTTTGATATTCTTCTGCCCCTAGTTCAATCATACCTGGAGTTACTACGATATGCTTCCCTGGCATCATTTTAAGGACATCTAAGGCCATTTTAGCACCGGTTGGGTTTGAGTTATAAGCATCGTCAATGATATTTAAATCACCATTTCTTTTTAATTCTAAGCGATGTTCAACTGGTTTTACTTTGGCAACTCCAGCTTTTAACTGTTCTATAGTCATGCCGAACTGTTTTCCTAAAGCAACGGCAGCCAAAATATTATATACGTTAGCATAGCCTAATAATTTAGTTTCAAATTTATAAGGTTTGTCATCGCCTTTAAAATATATATCAAATGATGTTCCTTTTGGTGATAAGCTTATGTTTTTAGCTCTAACGTCGGCATCATTATCAATACCAATCCATTTGATTTGACAGTTATTTTTTATTTTATAATTTTTTTGCCACTCATCGTCTTTATTTAATATGCCTATGCCATCTTTTGGTAGAGATTCGATAAGTTCAAATTTAGTTTTTTGAATGTTTTCTCTTGAACCAAAGGTAGCAAGATGAGCAACACCAATTTTCGTAATAATGGCATATTTAGGATGAACTAAATCACAGAGTTCTTTGATGTCTCCCTCTTGACAAGCACCCATTTCAGCGATAAAAATATCGGTGAATTTATCTAAGTAATTATTGATGGTTATCATTAGACCAAATGGTGTATTAAAGTTTTTTGGGGTTGGAAGTGAGTTATATTTAATATTTAAGATATCGTTTAAAATGTTTTTACTACTTGTTTTACCATAACTTCCTGTAATGCCTATTACTTTTAGGGATTTCATACTTTTTATTTTATGGATAGCTTTCTTTTTGAAATAAAGGCCAACTAAGCTTTCGACAGGTGTATTTATTAAAAGGGCTATTAAAATATAAAGTTTATTGAAATAGGCAAATAGGCCTAAAAGTAGATAACAATAGACTAAATTTAATTCATTTACGAAAAACGACATGATGAGTATTGGAAGAAGCAAAATTAAGGTGTTTGTAAAAGTTAATCTTTTGACTCTAGCTGTATATTTTAAAGGTAATTTATTTTGTGATTTTTTTCTTTCAAAAACAAGATTCATTAAAAGTAAAATACAAATAAAATTAAATATAAGGATTAGTAATAATATATTATTTATAAATATAAATACAAATAAGATGATAAAGAAAATACTATAGTCTTTAAATAGTTTTTCTTTATTTTTATTTAACCATTTTAGATATGTTTTTTTACGATTATATTTATTTTGCTGGAGCATGTGCATAGAGTCTTCACTTTTTAAAAAGACATATACAAAATAAATAATTGTTGATATTATAAATTCTTTTGTCATGTTACTTCTCCTTTATAAAATTTCTAATAATAGAAACAGTTTGGCCTAATCTTTCTAAGTAAGCATAGTGCGTGCATCCTTCATAGGGAATGACAGCCGAGTCATCAATTAAGCTTTCTAATTCATAAGCGTCTGATATAGGAACGGCTACATCCTTAGTACCCCAGATGATAATGGCTGAGCATTTTATTTTTTTTATATCATCAGTAATATCGGTATTTACATGTTTTACTAGTATATTTCTCATCATTGGACTAGCGTTACGATAATCTTCTGAGCCCATGTATTTTTTCATTTTTTCGGCAACATTTTTTAATCCTGGAATGGTTTTTAACTTTTTTAATATTTTTACTTTTAAGCTATTTGGATTTTTCTTTACTTTGAATGGGCTTGCGAGTAAAATTATTTTCTTTGTTTGATATTTACTGGCATAAAGTAAGGTTAGTTTACCACCGAATGAATGACCAATTAAGATTGGGTTATCAATATTTAATGATGTTAACAATTCATGTATCATATCGACAAAGTCATTTAATGACCAAACTTCCTTAGGCTCTTCACTTTGTCCGTGACCTGGGAGGTCTATAATAATAACATCATAATCAGTTAAGTTATCACCTACTGGCTTCATCATTTGGATATTTTGTCCCCAGCCATGAAGAAGAACGACTGTTTGTTTATCTTTATTACCATATCTAATATAATTTATATTAATATTTTTATATTTAAACATTTTTTTCACCTACACTTAATTATAGCATATCAATATTAGTTTAATCAATGTTTTCAACAAAAAACGTCCTCACTTAAGGACATGTATTCATATTTCTAAATCATCTATATCATCAATAATTTCTAATTGTGATTCGATAATATTTTTAAGTCTACGTTTTAAAATATTGACATTTCTTTTAGTGGTTTCGGCTTCGTTTTCAATTTTTTCAGCTTTCATTAAGGCATCATTGACGATGCGACTAGCGTTTTTCTTGGCATCATCTATTATTATTTCGCTTTCACGATGAGCAGTTAATTTTAGTTGATCTGAGGTTTTTTGGGCCATTAGGATGGCTCTATTTAGGGTGTTTTCCATTCTTTCATATTGTTCTAATTTTTCTTTGACGTTTTCATTTTTTTCAGCATTTTCTTTTAGTTTCCTAATTTCTTCTTTTTGCGCTTCAATCAGTTTGTTTTTTTTATCGATATCAGCAATCATTTTTTCAACTCTTTTTATGACCTGATCCAAAAAGTTATTAACTTCATCTGGGTCATACCCTCTCATGACTCTCGTAAATTTTTCCATAAATTCGACCTCACCTTTTTATGCCTTGTTTACCACTCTATATCTATATTATTATTATCGTGAATACCTTTACCTTCGGTATCATTTGTAATTTTTCCTTGAACACTAACGTTATTTGGAGTACATAGGAAAATGCCTCCACCTATTTTTTGCAAGTCCCCACCAATTGCATATATAGTTCCGCTTAGAAAATCGACAATTCGTTTTGCTTGTTCAGGGGTTACTCTTTTTAAATTAACAACAACGGTGTTTCTTTTCTTTAAATGATCTGCTATTTGCTGTGATTCTGAGTAGGCTCTTGGTTCAAGCAGAATCATTTTAGCTCCACCTTCTTCTGTTAAAGCTTCTTCAGCTTTTAAATCATAGTACTGGTCATTTGTTGGTGCGGAAAAGACATCTTCTTCTTCACCTATGATTTTTTTTATCAAACCCATATTTATCCTCCTTAGTTTTTAATACTTTGCTATAGATAATTTTATCATAGATTTTAGAAAAAGAAAATGGTTTTTGATTTTCTTTTTTTATTTTGTGTAAAGTAAATACAAAAATTCTAGATAAAATTTCTCTTTTATCTACATTTTTGGTAAAATGGTATAAAGGAAAGTTTGATTTATATGAAAAAAAAAGAAAGAAAAAGCGTACTAAGAAATATATTTTTATTTTAATTTTTTTGATTATAATTATTATAGCTTTTTATTATTTTATTAATTATAAATCTTTTTTAGGTAAGATTAATTATGACATAAATGGGAATATTACATATTATGACAGATACGGAATTCATCTTAATTTTAAAGGTAATTTTAAGCTTGATGATAGTTATGAGTCCCCTACTTTAGTTCTTAGTAATGGAAATTTTGAAAGGATAATTGATTGGAAGTTAAATAAGAATAAAAATGAATATTCTTTTGAGACGAGCGAGTTTATAAATAAAGGAATTAATTTGGAAAGTTTAGAGAGTGGAGATTATTATTTACTTATTAAGACTCATAAAAATGATGAAGATATTTATTTTCCTTTGATTAATAAGACTAAATACGAAGATATTACTTATTATACTTTGAGTCAAAATGGAAGTAATAAGAAAGTTAGTATTACATGGGATAGGTTTGAAGGACATGAACTTTTAGCTTTTCATATTAAAAATACTGATCTTCCAGATGATGTTTATGATATTACTATTGATCCTGGGCATGACGGTAATGATGCAGGGATGATAGTATGTGGGAATGGCGATGTGCCAAATAGGAATGGAAAGTGCTTAAAAAGTGATACTTACAAGGAGTCAGATATTAATTTTGATGTGGCTTTAGCTTTAAAAGATGAGTTAGAAAAAATGGGATACAAGGTTAAGCTTACTAGAGATAGTAAAGAGGATACAGTACCTACTTATGGTGAAATGGGCAGTGGAACGACGGCTAATGCGACAAAGTCGAAGTTTAATTTCGCTTTACACCACAATTCAACTAATATACCTGGTGGTATGAGTACAACTTATGGATTTGAGATTTATGTGGCTGGTGACAGTTCTTTTGATTTAGCTAGGTTATTTGTAAAAAATATCGGTAAATATGGGAAAGCGTCAGTTTCTACTAAAAAGGAATTTAAAGTAGAAGATGGAATTTATCAGAGATTTTCTTCTGATGGTACACCTTATTATTATATGATAAGAGAGGTTGGCGGTATTGCAACTGGAGCTTATCAAGATGGAAGTAATACTACGTATGATGCGAATCCTTATTATGATTCTAATGATACAGCTGAGGGATATTTATTTGAGCTTGGTTATATTGACAATGTAAAGGAACTTAGAAATATTTTAGATAACCCTAGTGGTTATGCGAGAGGAATTGCTTTGGGACTTAATGAGTATTTAAATAGTGATATTAAATGATTGAGAGTGTTAGCAGCTTGATTTGATAAGTTTTCTTTTAAGTGAAAGTCACAATTATATTAAAAAGTTATTTCTGTTTGGTGAAATAACTTTTTATATACAGTGATTTAAATTTTTTTAACTAATTTTTTGTTTGTTTTTTTGTGATTTTTAAAGTTTAAAAGAGCGGATACGGATATAACAAACATGCCTTTAATAATTTTTTTGAAGCTAAAAGCCGCAATGGCAAGTCCAAATAGAAGTGAGGCACTAAAAGTAGTAAACAAAGCAATGTGTTTTGTTTTTTTCTTTTGAAGTTTATATTTAGGTTTTAAATTATTATTTGATTTTTGGTTTTTAGTTTTATTTTGCGTTTGTTTTATTGACTTTTGAATTTTGGTTTTATTTTGTGGTTGTTTTATGATTTTTGGAGATTGAGTTTTATCCTTTTTAGTTTTAAGAGGATTTTTTTCGTTTTTAACCGGTTTGGGATTATTTATAGCAAGTGGTTTTTCAATTTGTTTTTGATTTTTTGAAATATTGTTTATATGCTTTTTTTGAATGGAGTTTATTTTTTCATTTGGTCTTTTAGGATTTTCTTGTTTTTTTATGGTATTTACGATTAATTTTGTTTTTTTATTTATGTTTGGGGTTATAACTATGATTTTACCAAATAAAGTTTTGGTTTCACTTATGGCGATAGTTTCTTTTTGATTTATTTTTTCTTTTGGAATACTTTTTATAATATTATTTGTTCCGCCAGAGGATGTCCCTATTAGATCCATTAAAGTTTTACTTACTATTATTATAAAAATATCATAAGAATTTATATGATATTTTATAATAGGGTTTGATGATTTAGAGATAGTTAAACTATTTACTTTTTTACTTAAAATATTTGTATTGTTTTTTAATATAGCTTTTAAAAATTTAATTTTTGATAAGTTTAATTTTCTCATTAGCTTTTCCTATTTTAAAAAGTTATTTTTTCATTTAGATAATTTATTAAATCATCTATTTTGATAACTTCTTGTTTCATGGTATCTCTATCTCTTATGGTGACTGTTCCACTTTTGATAGTTTCATCATCGATTGTTATGCAGTATGGGGTGCCTGCAATATCCTGCCTTCTATATCTTTTACCAATGTTTCCAGTTTCATCATAAGTAATCATGAACTTTTTAGATAATATATTATAAATTTCTTCGGCTTTTTCTTTATGATGTTTTTTGACAAGTGGTAAAATAGCGGCTTTATAAGGGGCCAAGAAAGGGTGGAAATGCATGATTTCTCTGGTCGTTCCATCTTCTAAGGTTTCCTCTTCATAGGCATTACATAAAATAGCAAGGGTAAGTCTATCAGCTCCAACACTAGATTCAATTATGGTTGGAAGGATTTTTTCATTAGTATCTGGGTCTAAGTACCTTAACTGATTACCTGAGTATTCTTCGTGTCTTGACAGGTCATAAGTTCCTCTATGGTGGGTACCCCAAAGTTCATCAAAGCCGAATGGGAATTTATACTGAATATCGCAAGCAGCTTTACAGTAAAAGACTAATTTTTCATGGTCTTTAAATCTGATATCTTCTTTTTTGATGCCGAGGTTAATTAGAAAATTCCAAGCTTTTTGTTTATAATTTTCATATAATTTTAAAGCATCTTCTTCTTTACAGAAAAGTTGGTGCTCCATCTGTTCAAATTCTATAGTTCTAAAGGTAAAGTTACCTGGGGTTATTTCATTTCTAAAGGCTTTACCGATTTGACCAATTCCGAATGGAAGTTTAGCTCTCATAGATTTTTGAACGTTTAAAAAGTTTACAAATTCACCTTGAGCAGTTTCTCCTCTTAGATATACTTTAGATGAGTCATCTTTGATAACTCCCCTACTTGTTTCAAAAAGCAAATTGAACTGTCTAATTTTAGTCCAATTGGATTTACCACATTTTGGACATTTGATATTGTTTTTAATGATATATTCATATAATTCATCATCATTCATAGAGTCGCCATCGATTTCTTTATCGAAAGCTTCGACTAATTTATCGGCACGTTGCCTTGATTTACATTCTTTACAATCAATTAGTGGATCTGAGAAGTTTTGAACATGGCCTGATGCTTCCCACACTTTTGGATTCATTAAAATAGCGGCATCGATACCATAGCTATGTTTACTTTCCTCTATGAATTTTTTCCACCAAGCTTTTTTGATGTTGTTTTTTAATTCTACTCCTAGTGGTCCATAGTCCCAAGTGTTGGCAAGGCCACCATAGATTTCACTACCTTGAAATATGAAACCATACTGTTTACAAATACTTACTAATTTATCCATTGTTAATTTTTCCATAATTACCTCCTAAAAAAATCCCCTAGATTATAAGGACGGTTTTATCCGCGGTTCCACCTTATTTATTCTAGGAGAATCACTTTTTAATATATGACTCCCTGTTTTCCACGCAGATCATCGTCTTTCAATATAATTTTATGTTTTTATTTTATTTTAGTCAAGTTAATTTGTTAATTTTTGTAAATTCTTGATGAATTTTTTACTTTTTAAATATAAACCTGTATATCTTGAATAATAATCATCTAGAAAAATATTGATTTCATTTTTTGATTTTTGACTGATATCTATTTTGGATATTTTTTCTATATCAACGTAATAAAACATTCTAATAAGTTTGATGGTTTTATCTGATACTATGTTTTCATTTGTATAACATTCTTTACAGACATATCCACCTTTAAAACTAGATAATGTAACAATATTTGTTTTTTTACCACAGACGGCACATGCATCAATTATTGGCATGACACCTAAAAATTCTAAATATTTTAATTCTAAGATATTCATAATTACTAGAGGATCAAAGCCTTCGTTTATTTTTTTTAAGCTTTGGATTAAAAGCTCAAAGATTTGTTTATTATTGTTTTGTTTAATGACACCTTCGCTTAATTCTAAGATATATGTGGCATAGCTTATCCTAGATATATCTTTTTTTATATTTATAAAGTTATCTAAAACAGTAACTTCTTTTAATGTAGATATTTTATTTTCTTTATAGTAAATTATAAAGGTTCCAAAGGTTAGTTTTGATGTGGTGCTTCTTAAGGGGCTTTTAATGTTTTTACATCCTTTGGCCATTAGAGAAATTAGACCTTTTTCTTTAGTTATGACATTTAATATTTTACTGGTTTCACCATAGTTTGTTTCATTTACGATTATTCCTGTTACTTCCTGTAAATTCATTTTCTTCCTCTTTTTCTTTATATTTTAAGTAATATTCAATTTTACCTGTTAGTCTAAATAAATTCCATAAATCTTTTTTGTTCATTTATATCACCTAATAATATTGTGATATATTTTTATTATTTTTATTCAGTAAAATCATTAAAGTTAAATTCTGAGAGATATTTTTCTCTATCGCGCCATTTTTCGATGGTTTTGACATAGAGTTCTAAATATATCTTCGTTTTTAGTATTTCTTCTAAGTCTTTTCTAGCTAAGGTACCAATTTTTTTAATCATTTGACCATTTTTACCAATGATTATTTTTTTTAGTGCATCTCTATCAACTATAATTACAACATTGATGATGTTTTTATCTTTATCTTTGATTATTTTTTCGACTAGACAAGTAACGGAATGTGGAACTTCCTCTTTGGTGAGCCAAAGAATTTTTTCTCTGACAATTTCGGCAATCATGAACTGTATACTTCTATTAGTAATTGCATTATCTTCAAAGTATTTGATATTATCTGGCAAATATTTTTTTATAGTTTTTATAAGTTCATCTATATTTTTATTTTTTAAAGCGGATACTGGAACTATTTCTTTAAAGTCATATAAATCTTTATATTCATTTATTTTTAAAAATATTTCATCTTTTGATAGGCCATCTATTTTATTGATGATTAATATTACTGGTTTATTTATGGTCTTAAGTCTTTCAATGATAAATTTATCACCTTTACCTAAACCTTTTTTGGCATCTATTAAAAGACAGACGACATCAACATCTTCGATGCTATAATAAGCACCTTTGTTTAATATTTGTCCTAGTTTATTATTTGGTTTATGGATACCTGGGGTGTCAACAAAGATGATTTGGGTATCATCTTCGTTATATATTCCTTGAATGACGTTTCTAGTTGTTCCTGGTTTATCTGAGGTGATGGCTATTTTGGTGCCGATAATTTGATTTATGAGTGTGGATTTTCCAACGTTTGGTCTTCCAACAAAGCTTACAAAACCACTATGCATATTAACCTCCTATTAATAGTAAAATTTTTGGTATGAATATTATTGAAGCAATGATTATAGCTGCTAGGCCAAAGACTAAGACGGCAGCAGCAGCGGTGTCTTTAGCTATTTTGGCTAAAGGATGTGTTTCTTTAGTAACAAGGTCAATGGTAGCTTCAATACTAGTGTTTATTAATTCTGTGGCAATAACTAAACCGATGATAAGTGTTATAACAAGCCATTCGGTTAAGGATATTTTAAATATTATTCCAGCAATGATGACAAGAATGGTAGCTAAGGTATGGACTAGGATATTTTGTTCATATTTAAAGGCATATTTTAAGCCATCAAAGGCGTAAGAGAAACTTTTAAAAAGTCGTTTAAAACCTTTCTTTTTTAAATTATCTCGTGAGACCGTAGGCATCTAATATCTCCTTTTGTTTATCAAACATAATTTTTTCTTCTTCTTTATTCATGTGGTCATATCCTAGTAAATGAAGTAATCCATGAATAGTAAGGAATCCCATTTCTCTTTTTTCGCTATGTCCATATTCTTTGGCTTGTTCTTTCATTTTGGAGGTGCATATATAAATATCTCCTAGTAATCTTCCAAATTCAAAATTTATGTTTTCTTCACCGTCTTCTAAAGCGAAACTTATGACATCGGTTTCTCTATCGATATTTCGGTAATTTTTGTTTATCTCTCTTATGGTTTTACCATCTACAAAGATGACATTGAATGTTACATTGGTTAGATTTTCGTGTTTTAGAGCAAATTCAATTAGTTTTTTTTCTGCTTCTAAGTCTAGTTTTTCATCTGTTTCATTGAATATTTCAAAATTATTCATCATTATACTCCTAACTTGATTAAATTAAACATATACATTGCCATTAAGACGGCAAATAACACTATAATTATATTATAAACTATAGGATTTTTCAACACTTTTGGGAGGTGGTTATTTATGATAAATATTAGTTTATATATGAAAAAGCCTAATATACCACCTGTGATGTTTAAAATGATATCATCTATATCAAATACTCTACCTATTAATAATTGAGTTGTTTCAATTGACAAGGATACTAATAGGACTAGTAAAAAAGCTGATAATGGTTTTTTTAAGTTTAAATAATAGGATACAAAAAAGCCATAAGGAATGAACATGATAATATTTCCTAGGACATTTTTGATAAATAAGTTACTGCCAAATGAATATCTAAGCATTTCTTTGAATGGAACAAGGTTAGAGGTGGACCAGCTAACATCTCCAAATGTTACAACATAGAAAAGGCATAATACATAGATTATGAAAGTTAAAGCGAGTAATTCTTTATAAATTATTATTTTTTGTTTATTTTTGATTAGGTAAACTAACCTCATACTGATAGCTATAACACTACTAATTAAGATAGTTGGCCAAACTTCACCTAGTATTTCTAGCAAGCTCTGTCTTATCATTTATTTCACCCAATTTCTGCATAAGCGGTGATGTCTTCGTATACCGCAAAAAACATTTCTACTTCTACTATACTCTCTTTTACGGTACTTTTCAAATATTTACTTCTTATAATGTATTCGTCTTTTGAAAGGTTTTTTTTGATATTTTCTTCAGCCTTTTTTTGGGCGCTTATGATGGCCTCTTTTGGGGTTATAATTTGGTCTGTTACCTTAGTTTCTGTTTGATTTTGTTTGACAAGTTTTAAAGGAATTAATGGATGTTTAATAATATCTTTTTCTTTTATTTTTTTTGTTTTAAATTTATTAAAAGAAAGTTCAAATGTATGATTTAAAAATTTTATAGCATAGGTATCTTTTTTATTTTTAGTTTCTATTTCTTGATAACTAGCAAAAGGATATTCGGTTTTAGTGACATACCAAACTTCAGCGTAGGCTTTACCTGTGGCTTTGACTTTACCTTTAGTTTTTTCATTGAATATTAATTCACCGTTTACGATAAGATCACCTTTTTTTACGTAGTCGTTCATGTCTTTAACAATATCACCTTTTTCAGCAACAACTTTTTTTAAGATACCATCTTTACTGGCAATAATGCTTCTTGGGGTATTATCGGTATCTTTTTGAGGAATGGTACGTTCTTCTACTCTAATTATATATTTAGTTCCACTTTCTTCTATTTCTAACCATTCTATTTTATCTTTATATTTATTTAAAATTTTTTCTTTAATTTTAGTTAATTCATCATAGCTTTTTTTAAAGGAATATTTTTTTATTCCTTCTTTTTTTAATTCGGATGTTAGAAGATTTCTTATATCTTTGTTTGAATGAATGACTTCTATATTAAAGATTATGTTTGTAAAAATAAGAAAAATCAGAAATGAAATGATGGTTATTATTATTAAGTGTTTAGATAGTTTTACTTTTCTTTTTATTTTAATTAATCCAAAAACGTCTAATTCAGTTATTTCATAAATGCTTTTTATTTTTAAGATTTTTTCATAATCTTTTTTATAAATAATTATATTAGCTTCATTTTTGTTTTTATATTTTAAGGATAGAATGTCAATTTTTTGCGTTCTTAGTTTTTTGATGAACCTATTGATGTTTTTTCCCTTAATATTTAAAGAAATTTTACTGATTAATTTTTCTATCATTGAAAGTCTATCGTTTTAGCTTTACCAATGATTAAAAGTTCATCGTTTAAAAGTTTGGATATAGTTAAGTTTTCACCTTTAATAATTAAATGACCATCTTCAAATCTGACGATTATTTTTGTATCGTCAAAATGGTCTATTTCGATATAATTCACGATATCTATTTTGCTTTTTAATATGGTTATTTTAAAGTCTGTTTCTAAAATATAAGAACGCAAATTATTTAACATAATATCACCCATATAATTTTATGGGTGATAGTTTTTAAATATACTAATAAATAGTTATTACTTCATCATAAATATGATATTTATAAGTCATTTTTATCACCTATAAATATTTTAAATTATGATTAATAAATAAAATGTCAAAAAAAGAAAAAGTTTTACTTTTTCTCTTTAAACATTTCGGAAATGGTTGTACCTAACGTAGCTAAATCTTGCAGATTAGATGGAACGATTATTTTTGTGGCTTGTCCATTAGCCATTTTAGCTAAGGCATCAAAACTTCTTAGGGTTAATACTGATTGATCTGCACCAGCTTCTTTTAAGTTTTTAATGGCTTCGGCTTCAGCTTGGCTTCTTTTTAATATGGCTTCAGCTTCACCTTCAGCTCTTTTTATTTGAGCTTCTTTGGCAGCTTCAGCTTGCAAGATTAAACTTTCTTTATTACCTTCCGCAATTAGGACACTTGATTTCTTTTCACCTTCGGCTTGTAGAATTTTTTCTCTTCTTTCTCTTTCGGCTCTCATTTGTTTTTCCATAGCATCTTGAATATCACGAGGTGGCAAAATATTTTTAACTTCGACACGGTTGATTTTAATACCCCATGGATTAGTAGCTTCATCTAAGATTGATCTCATTTTAGAGTTAATAATATCTCTAGATGTTAGAGTTTGATCTAGTTCAAGCTCGCCTATTATATTTCTTAGAGTTGTAGCAGTTAAGTTTTCAATGGCTCTTACTGGGCTTTCAACTCCGTAGGTATATAATTTAGGGTCAGTTATTTGGTAATACACAACTGTATCAATTTGCATTGTTACATTATCTTTAGTAATAACAGGCTGTGGTGGGAAATCTTTAACTTTTTCTTTTAGACTTATGGCTCCTACTCCAGCAAATCTATCGATGAATGGAATTTTAAAATGAAGTCCATTAGTCCATGTTGTATAATATGAACCTAATCTTTCAATGATATAGCACATTGATTGTGGTACTATTTTGACATTTGGTATAATAATAACTAAAACTATAACTAAAATAACAATTAATACTGACATTTTTTACTCTCCAATCTTTTCAACTTTTATTTTTACCCCTTTTATTTCTAACACTTTAACTGAGTCACCTTTTTTTATTGGCTTATCTGCATAAGCGGTCCAAGCTTTACCGTCAACTTTAACTTCACCATCTTCATTTTTGTTTATTTTTTCAGTAACAATACCTGTCATTCCTATGATTCTATCGAGATTCGTTTTAACTTTGCATTGTTTGATGAATTTTGTTAGAAATGGTTTGGTGGTAATTAATAATATGACACCTACTATGACGAAAATACCAAACTGAAGTATATAATTATCGACAAATAGTGATACTATTAGAGCTAATATACCGCTGGCGACAAACCATATTGTGGTTAAATTGATAGTCGTAATTTCAATTAAAGTAAGTAAAATAACAATAATTAACCATACTACCCATTGTTCCAAGTTTATCCCCTCCTACTTCTATAGTATAGCATAGGGCTAGAATAAAAGTCAAAGCTTTTAGTTAGTGATTTTTCTTTTAATCTAGCTTATATATTATATTATTTTTATAGAAAAAGCACCATTATTTTTGGTGCTTTGTTTGAATTATCTATGTCTATGTTTTGTGGTTGTAGATGGAACAGAATTTACAAAATCATCAAATTGGCTATATAGTTCTTGTCTTTCTTGATTTTTTGTTTCATCAGGCATATCACTATTATTAATTTCTCTTTCTGCTTGGACAAAAGCATCCGTGGTGTTATTTATGTAATTATTTTTCCAATTGGTGATTTGGCTTTCTTCGTGCTTTTCATTATCAAAGTCAGAAAGTTCATCAGCTAATGAATGAGTTTCAGGTTTGGTTTCTTGTGGGATAATTTCTTTTTCTGAAACTTTTTTATCTTTATTTAAGGTTAAATTGTTGATGGCTTTGGCAACTTTAGCCATCTGTTGTTGTTTTTTTATACGTTCTTCTTCTTCTTTTAAAATTTCTTCTACACGTTTTTTTGTAGCAGTAGTTTTATTATCTTTTTGTGGCTTTTCAGTTACATTTGCCATTTTTGGAGTTTGTGGCATAATAATTTCATCCATTTCTCCAATTTTATCTTTTGCTCTTTCACTATCTTTTTCTAATACATCTACATTAGCAGTAGCAGTTTTATTGGCTTCATTAAGTTGTTTATTTTCATTTCTTAATCTAGCAATCTCTTTATTATATTTAGTGATGCTGCCTTTATTTGCTTTTATGTTGTTTTTCCTTGCTTCAATTTCTTGTTTCAACTGATCAATTTGTTTTCTTCTCTTTTCTTCCTCAGCTTGAGTAATTCTCTTTATTGTTTTTGCTTGGTCTAATTTAATTGCACTAAAATCTTTAGCGTCAAGCATTTCTCCTTGTTCGATTTTCTTTTCTCTTTCTTCATCAGAGAATGAATGATAATAATCTTTCCAAGTGGCAAATTTAATAAGATTTCCATATTGATTTCTAGATTCTTCTAATAATTCGTTATCTGATTTTTCTATAGCTTTTGGCTTTTGGTGATAATCAGGTATATGAATATCTAAATCTATTGGAGTAATAACAGGTTTTTCCTCTTGTTTTTCTTCAGTTTTTTGACTAGCGAATAATTTCTTGCCAGGAAGTGTTTTCTTAGGTTTGATGTCTTTGGTTTCTACCTTTTCAACTTTTTCAGGAGTTTCTACTTTTGGAACATCAAAAATTGCTGGTGTGAAGCCTGTTTCATTAGTTTTTTCACTATCATATTGTTTGGCTTCAGATGCTTGAACAGGTTCTTCTTTCTTTGACATTTCTTTTTGTGGAGCAGGCATATTAATAGGTTCGATAATACCTTCCATAATACTTGTATTTTCATTTTTTGTTTCTTTATTTAATTTTTCTGTAACGAATTTTACACCTGGTATATAAGATACAACTTTAGATGTACTTTTCAAGATCCTACCAAAAAATTTGCGTAATTTCCCTGCTTGTTTTTCGCTTGTTTTTACTAAGTGTTCACCAGTTTGGGTGAATTTTACTTCGTTTTCATTTGTCATTCAAATCACTCCTCGTTCCTAATAACTTCACGCATTACTTCTTTGACATCTTTCCAATCTTCTTCTGGCATTTTGTCTAATTTATATCCATTTTCATCTTCGTTTAAAATTGATGCATGAATTGTTTCCATATTTTTATCATCGACTTCATTAAATGTATATAAAATATATTTTTTACCAGTTTTTTCTAGTTCAAAACATAGTAATACTTCAGCTTGAGCTTCTTCACCATTTGACTTTTTGACTTTAATTTTTTGTAGATTATCCATACAAAACCCCTCCATTCTATTATTAATTATAGCAGACGTTCTTTAGTTTGACAACTTATTTTGTAAACTACTTTACTTTTTTTGGACATTTTTATTTTGGATTATTATGCTTTATTTAATACCTATAATATTATAAATTTAATGAAATAAAATTTTTGTCAATTTTTGACTTATTAGTTATAAATGATTTTAGCTATACCATTACAATAAGTATTTATTAAATCAATGATTTCACTTGCAACGTCAAGTAAATATTCCGTGCTGGTATCTTCATTACCTTCAATAATAATTAATATATTTTTAGTGTTTTCATCTACTATAGTGTTTTTATTTTGATCTATTTCTAATCTTTGAATTACTTGTATTTCATCTTTATATATATACTCTCCTATATTAACGTTTTTTTCTTCATTATTTTTATTAGTATAGGTCTCAGACTTTTTTGTAATATTTAATGTTACATTTCCTTTTATCTTATCCTTATCATGGATAAAAATTGGGAGTCTTGAATCTAAAACAGTTATATTATATAAATGAGTTAATTTATCTGCTTTAGTAAATTTTTCGCCTTTTAAAAAATGTTTTAATATTAATTCGCTGATTGGAGTATGTTTTCTTCTTTTTAAGCCTATTTTTTTATGAAGGCTATTAAATCCTCTTAATATTAAATCGTTTTCAATATCAAAATCTTTATATTTTTTTTGAAGAGCGATATAAGCATTATTTTTAAAGTTTATAAATTCTTGAGTTTCTGTTTTTACGTCAATATTTTCTATAGTTATGGCAATTATTTTTAAGCCTAAATTTAAAGTTTCACGGCTAGCTATGAATTTCATAAACTCCTCCTTTATTTTATAAAAATTATATCGTTGTTTGATTAAAATTTCAAGTTGTTTAAATGAAAAAGAAGCATTTGCTTCGAATTTATTATTTCCATTTTTTCTAGCAATAAGATCTTTCTTTTGCATTTCAATCATTCTTGTTTTAACTGTTCTTAAAGATTCATTAATCTTTTTAGATATTTCTTCTTGTTTAATATTAGGGTTAACTTTAATTACATTTATTATTGTTTGTTTTTCTAAAGCGCAATTTTTGCACTTTGAAATCAAAGAAATTGCACTTTGAAATTATTTTAACTTTCCTGAACATATTTATCAAATTAATGGGTAAATGATGGGTAGCGTTCTACCAAGTTTGTCAAAAGCTATATAAACGAAAAATGGAGCCTTTTGGCTCCTTCAGGGGGGCCTGCTCTCTTCAGTTAGAAGAGACCGAATTGTATTAAACCCTTTAAATACGGGCCTTTTTATATTGGCATAAACCCTCATTTACCGTGGTTTTTTAGTATTTTTGTACCTAAATTGTACCTAAAAAAAGAATTAGAACCTATTCTACTAACTCTTAAAATGAATACTTTTCTCCAAACAATTTGCTTTCAACTATACACAATATAGCATACCCTAAAATAAATAGAAATGCTACTAAGTAAAGATTAGTTATAAATTTAGTTATCAATAAAAATAAGCCTGTTAATATTGCATAATTAATAAAGAATCCAAAACTTCCAATTGACTTTGCTCCACCATTATACCACGTGTGTGTTAAAGCATAAGCAAGAGGAATAAAAATACCACCACATATCCAGTTAACAATTGTAGCCATATTAGGGTCTTTAACTATATTAGAAAATGGATTAGGAAAACAGAATTGTCTTATCAAATAGCTTGCTATGCTTACTAACCCTCTTCCATTGTAACTTTTACTTCTATATCTTCGACTCATTATGTGCATCACTCCTTATCAAGAAAATTAATAAATTTATTTATATTCTTTTTATATGAAAAATATTGATCTGCAGAAAAAACTTTTGCCTCATTTGGTAACATTCCTTTATCTTCATACTCTTTTTTATTAATGTTAAAATGATTTTCTAAATCCACATCAAATAATTTAACCTTTTTACTATATTTTTCTTTCAAATACAATGTTATACCATATGCTGTATTGTATCTTTTTGACTTTCCTTTACACTTTTTATCACTATCTGTTATTATAATAATTTCTTTTCCTATCTTAGTAAATAATTCAGCAAAGAAAATCATAAAAGCTTTCCCATAGGTTACAAAGAAAAAATCATCATGTAATTGTTCAATATTCAGTTTTCTAATAATTCTATTCTCAGAGGCACCCTCAACTAAAATAATTCTTTTATAAAATAAGGCTCTATAAAATTGTTCAGATTTCAGTGCATCATTCAAGTATAATTTAAACAATTTGTTATCTTCATAGTAATGCATTTTCATAGTTATTCCCTTATCAATATCTAAGTTTTTAGTCAGTATATATTTTTCAAAATCTTCAGTGCATGTTCTATACATTTTTTTTATATCTTTTAAAGATTGATATATAAGACTATTTTTATAATTAGATTCTTCAACATCAAACCATTTATTTATAAAAACTATGTTATCCATTGGTATTTTAAGTAAATTACACAAACTATAACTATGCGTAGCTACAACTAATTTAATATTTGCTTTTTTTAGCATTGAAAATAATACAGAAATTTTTCTTAGGCCTAAATCATCTAAAAAATTTTCTGGTTCATCAAAAAAAATAATTTTTATAGGATTCATAAAAGTATTAAAAACTATGTTAAAAATATTAAAAACTTTTTCTTGCCCCTTTGATTTATTCTTTACTGAATTATAAAAATCAATTTCTTTCTTACAATAAGACAATAATTCTATTAATCTTTTATCAATTTTAACTACTTTTATTTCTTCTCTTTCTTTAGTTTCACCATAATATTTAGATTTTGGATATAGTAAATATTCATATGTTTCTAACTTAGGAATAGCATTACTACGAAACATTTTAACATCTAATGTGCCTTCTTCTGAAATATATATACTTTTACCTTCTGTAATATCTTGATACTCCTTCAAAGTATATGTTTTTCCACTACCATTTGATCCAATAAGAAACAAAGGATCATAACAATTATTATTTAAATATCTATTTATCATTGCCAATTACCTCCAGTAAGTTATAGCAAAAATAATCAAATAATTGTTTTAATTCCTCTACAGTTGGTTTATATTTATTATTCATTATTTTTTCTAATGTAATAAAACCTCTTTCGTATTTATACAATTCATTAAACTCTACAGAAAAAAGTTTTAACAAATTATCTA
Source organism: uncultured Bacilli bacterium (assembly GCA_944358415.1). Lineage (GTDB taxonomy): Bacteria > Bacillota_I > Bacilli_A > RF39 > UBA660 > Coprosoma. The sequence goes on from CALVRA010000003.1 coordinate 43,860, forward strand.
TCTTATCTTTTAATTCTTTTGATGTTCTAGGAAGATCTAAACTTAAACCAGACTCGAATGCTATATCAAAATAATTTTCAAACACTTTCTTACCAATTTTTTGATATGGATATTCATATTTATCATAGTCAAGCTTACAATTAAGTTGCCATTCAAACATAGCTTTTGAGATTATGCCCTTACATTTTTTCCTTACATTATACTGTTCCAGTTCTTTTTTTACTTCATAAGGAAGTTTATTAAATTCACCTTCCCAAAACACTACTCTATTTCCAACAAAATCTACTAACACTGAATCCTTTGTATGCATATCAATCATTGATAATTCAATAAATATATATCTTTCCTTCAAGTATTTTAGGCATTTATTGTTGAATACTATTAATCCAGCATCCATATCATCATTCCAATTGCTTTCATCTATCTTCCTTATATTTCCATTTAATTGATTCGTTATAATATCTAAATTTCTATCCTTTGGAATCACAAAATCTATATCTATAGTACCTAGTAACCAAACAAAATCATCTCTTCCTTCTTTTGTTATTAGACATCCACTATCAACATATTTATCAAATTCTTTTATATTATTAATTTTATCTCTATATTCAAATTCAATTGATAGTTCATATTGAGGATAATGATTTTCTTCACTATTAACATAATCAGAAATTGATTCCTTTAAAAATAATATTTCATTATCTCCTTTTGAAACTAACACGGGCCATTCATTTGTTGAAAATGTTACATTATAATAAACCAAATTAGCTACATTTTTTGTATCTTGTACTTTTTCATATATGTAAGAATTGTTATCATTGTATAAATATGGATTCAATGTATATATACTATTTCTATAAAAATTTTTTTGTACAATTACATTGTAAATATAATTTCCAATATCATTTTTTTCACGATCATCAGAGCCATCAATAAAGCCATATTGTAAGTTGCCTTTTAACCAAGTTTGATTAATTTCAATACCTTTTGGTCTTAGTATTAACTTGGCATAAAATTCACCATTGTAATCTTCCTTTTTTGTAGATAAAAATGATCCCTCTTTATATATTCCAGGAATGTAATTGTCAATATCATACGAATGATAAAAGTCTTTTATGCATTTTACAATTTCTTCAACATTGCTACATTTTCTAAGTTTTTCCAGCATATTTCTTCCTCCAATCAAAAAAGAGTATATTCCATCTTAAAAATGAAACATACTCTACTATCTAAATATATTATAACATCTTCAATCTTTATTTTAAACTGTTTTATACAACAATAACACAATTTAATCTATTATATTTGATCAATTAAATTTAATAATTGTTCAACTTTTTCTACAATTTTATCTTGCTCCTCTTTTGGTGGAACAGGAACAGTCATTGGAGCAAATTCAGATATCCAATAACGTTTATGAGTAGATGCATCATAATCAAGAGATTGTAACAAATAATAGTAAAATTTTATATTCATCTCCGGATTGCAATTTAATATTTTCATTGCAGATGATTTAACTTTAAATGGGAAATCAACATATTTAGACGAAGTAGTAAAATCATCAAATATTATAACTGGCAATTTATTAAATATCCCAGTTTCTTCTTTAGTATATCCTAATATAAAACTCTTTCCTGCAGTTAAAACAGGTATTTTATAAGCATCACTATAATTTGTTGACTCAACAATATATTGTGTTGGTTGTTCATACACTAAAATATTTCCAAGGGTATCCTCAGTCCAATTATCTGGATTTCCATATAATTCACCATTAACAGCCAAATAATATAATTTCTTTTTCATCAATTCTACAGATGAGGCCAAATCTCTCTTCTTGTCAGACATCTTTTTTATATCATCAATTTCTTCAGTTATAGAGGCAGAGTCATTTTTTAATACCTTTTCAACACATTCAGTAATTCTATTGATTCTGTTACTTTCCTTTTGAATCATATCAAATATATCATCAATTTCTATATTTTCAATATTATTATCTTCAGTTATCCACTTAATATCTAAATTATAATTTCTATCTTTAATTTGTTGATAGGAAAATTTTCTCCATCTACCATTTGGATTTTCTTCAGACCAAGTTTCCTTTCTATCATAAATGTTCTCTGAATTATAACATTTTATAAAATCATTTAAATCTTCATCTTTAATTGGATTCTTTTTTAATGTAAAATGACTTCCAGCTCTTAAATCATATATCCATACTTCTTTAGTTTGAACATCTTTTGAAGCCGGTTTATTATCAAAGAATAGAACATTGGCTTTAACGCCTTGTTTATAAAATATACCTGTTGGTAATCTTAAAATTGTATGAAGATTTGTTGTTTCTAATAGTTTTTTTCTTATTATTAATCCGCCAGATCCTTCTTCAAATAAGACATTATCAGGTAATACTACAGCGGCTTTACCATTAGATTTTAGCAATGTATGAATATGCTGTACAAAGTTAAATTGCTTATTTGAACTTGTAGTCCAAAAATCTTGTCTGTTATATACTAAATCTTCATCTTCTTGTTCACCATCTTCATTTGTGATTGTTAATGTTGATTTTTTTCCAAATGGCGGATTAGTTAATATGTAATCAAATCTTTCTCCAGGATCTGATAATAATGCATCATTTCTTGTAATAGGAGATTTACCGTCAACATCACTAATATTATGCATAAACAGGTTCATTAAACAAAGACGATATGTACTTTGAACTATTTCCCAACCTCTGAATGTATTATATTTTAAAAAGTTCTTATCTTTTTCTGTTAAGTCATAATTGTTTTCTATGTATTCTTTAGATAATAACAAGAACCCTCCAGATCCACAGCATGGATCGACAATGGTTTTATTTGGTTCTGGTCTAACACATTTTACCATTGCATTAATTATTGGTCTTGGAGTAAAGTATTGCCCTGCTCCACTTTTTGTATCCTCTGCAATTTTTTGTAGCAATCCTTCGTAAATGTCACCTTTAACATCTGATGACAAAGCAGTCCAAGTTTCTCCATCTATCATATTAATAATCTTAGATAACATGGCAGGAGTTGATATTTTATTGATTGCACCAGAGTATATTTCCCTTAACATACCATCCTGTTCTGATAATGACTCTAAAATCCCATTATAATATTTGAATAATTCTGCACCTTTTTTTGATTTTAATTCATCCCAACTACAATTATCTGGTAGCTTAATTCCTTTTTCAAATGGTGGCTTATTATATTCATCTATCATTTTTAGAAATAATAAATATGTAAGTTGTTCAAGATAATCTTGATTTGAAACACCATCATTCATTAGGACAGTTGCCATGCTCCATACTTTTTTATTAATTGTTGAAGTTCCCTCACTCATTTTTTAAAACCTCCTAAGCTAATAAAGCATAATTTAATTCAGCTAATATTTCTCTAAATTTTGCACCAAACAATTGGAAAAATTTAGCCAATCCACCCTTGTTATTAAAAGGTGTTAATTCTAAATCGCTTTCTTTTATATTCATTGAAATAGCAATATGATCTTTAATCATTCTTAACCATTCCATTTGTTCTTCACTGAATTCTCCATATCCTTCGTTTTGTTTAAAGCACCACTCTTTAAATTTAATATTAACAATTGTATTAAATGATTTTAATTCAGTTGTTTGCTTTAATTCAAATTTAATTAAAGATATGATATCAGCGAGTTTGTCTTCTACTCTTGTAGATACTTTATCACCATAAATAGTTGAATAAGCTTCCCATAATTTAGTATTTGATAAAAAATATGGAGCACTCATCATTTTTTCATATAATTCTTCAACCATTTTATAAGTTAACGGTCTATTTTTATAACTTTGATTATAAATAATATTTAATGCATCTATTGAATCTTTATTTTCTTCAATAAATTCTGCAAATGTTTTAATTATTTCTTTGGCTTTTTCTTCTTTATTTGTATCCCAGCCAGAAAACTCAATTGAATCTATATTTTCATTATCAATAATTTGATAATGCTTATCTCTAGCCTCAAGAATAAATTTTCTAACTTCTGGATTATATATTGGTTTAATAGCTAAATCAATAATCTCTTGTTTTGTTGATTCATATTTACTATTTTCATCTGAAGATTCAATTTTTGAATTAATATAATCATCATCAAATGCATTTAAAATATTCTTCGCAACATCTATTATTGCTACACCGTCAGTCATTTTTTTAAACTCTTCTTTATCTTCTGTTTTAAGCACTTTATCCAAATTAATAAATCTATTTGCTATTGATGTCAATGTATCTTCATCTTTTGCACCAAATGCAACACTATTTAATAAGTTTTTAAGTGATTCACTTGGCTTTCTTTCTAATTGTCTAGAAGTTGTTTTTTGTGATGATGTAACACCTACAGCATCTACAACTATAAATCCTAATTTTCTTTCTGTTGCTGATGGTGATACTTTTTTTAAATTATCTAGATCTAAAGTTCTTGTAGCTCTACCTAGCATTTGTTCAAAATAATTCTTGCTTCTTACATCTCTCATGAAAATTAAACATTCAATAGGTTTAACATCTGTTCCTGTAGCAATCATATCTACTGTAACAGCAATTCTTGGATAATAATCATTTCTAAATGCACTTAAAATTGATTTTGGATCTTCATCAGAGCCATAAGTAATTTTTTTACAAAATTCATTACTTTCACCGAATTCTTCTCTTATAATATCTACGATATCATTAGCGTGACTATCTGTTTTAGCAAATACTAATGTTTTAGGAACTTCTTTTCTTCCTGGAAACATTTCTGTTAATACCTTTGACTTAAATTCTTTAATAACATTTCTAATTTGTGATGGATTAACGATATCATTATCAAGTTGACTTGCTGAATAAACAACATCTTCATCTAATTGAGACCATCTTTTTTCTTTAGATAATCTTTCTCTTGTTTCAACAACTTGTTTTAATATACAAGCACCGTGCTTTGTGATATTTGTTTCTATTAAATATGTTCCTTGTCTTCCAACATTAACATCATCTAAAACTGCCTGCTCATGTGAATACTCTGATACGACATTTTCATTAAAGAAAGCAAATGTCCTTTGATCTGGAGTAGCTGTTAATCCAACTAAAAATGCATCAAAATAGTCTAATACTTGTTGCCATACATTATATATTGATCTATGACATTCATCGATAATTACAACATCAAAGAAATCTATTGGATATTTTTTGTTATAAGATACTTCTTTTGGCCTTTCATTTTTAAATGACTTTTCTGATAATGATGATTCTTCATCTCTTTCATCCAATTCAAATCCTCTAAGAATTGAATACATTCTTTGAATTGTACTAATACATACATGGGTGTCATTTGGAATATATGATGAATTAAGTCTTTTAACATTGTATAATTCTCCAAATAATCTACTATCATCATTTGGTCTATATTTTCTAAATTCTTCTTCAGCTTGTTCACCTAAATTTTTAGTATCAACTAAGAAAAGAATTCTTTTTGCTTTTGCATATTTTAACAATCTATATACGGAAGTTATAGCAGTAAATGTTTTACCAGCACCTGTTGCCATTTGAATCAAAGCTCTAGGTTTATTTTCAGAGAATGATTTTTCCAAATTAACAATAGCATTAACTTGACAATCTCTAAATCCATTTGCATCAAGTTCTGGAAATTGTTTCATTCTATTTCTTAAAGTATCATTATCTTTTAGTAATTGTTCTAATTCTTCTGGTGTATGAAACATAAATATTTCTCTTGATCTTGCCTTTTCATCTTTGTAGTCACAAAATCTAATTATAATGTTTGTACATTCATAAGCAAATCTGATTTCAGGTTGCTCTTTTAATCCTCTTAATCCACTTTTAATATATCTTAAGGATTGTTCTGCCACTACACCTAGCGTTGTTCCTCTTTCTTCTTTTTTTGCCTCAATAACACCAACTGGTCTACCTGCTATAAATATTAAATAATCTACAGGTCCACTATAGGTTTGTGCCTCTCTTAAAATAACACCTAAAGATGCTGTAGGATTAAACGAATCAATATTTTGAATTACAAAACCTGCTTCTCTTAATTTTTTATCAATATCTATTCTTGCTTTGGCTTCGGGATTTAAATTTAAATCTTCTAATTCCATACTACTACCTCTTACTTCCCATTTCATCTCACATATTCAATAATAATTATAACATACAATTCGACAAATTTTGATATTTTACGACCAATTCGTACCAGAAATTACCGAATTGTATGAATAATCTTGACTATTTTTCAATTTTAAGTGATTAATACAAGGAATTGGAGGAATTGTATGATTAGAAAATGTACTGATGAGGATATTTCTGATGAAGAATTAGAAAAAGTTATAAATCCTTTTTATGATAATTATCATGAGTATATTATTACTTATGTTATGCCTGAAGTAATTGCATTTTATATAGCTAGTTCTTATAGTAGGAATGCTATGTGGGAGGCTACGTTTTATCAGCATTATAATTCAGCTAAGGATATATTTAATGTTAGTGATGATGAAGATTATGAGAAGGTTAAGGCTGAAGTAATTAAACTATTAAGAATGAAGTATTCTTTAGAAATTATTAGTGAAAATCCATTAGATTTTAAAAAAATTGAGTATTAGTTTTTGTTCTAATACTCTTTTTGTTTTCCAAAAAACTCACGGAAAATTTATTTTTGTGTGAATGTATGTGGGCTGTGGGTGTGGAAAAAATTATATTTTTGGATTACCTACCCTCCGGGGGACCTCTAATAATTCATATAATTCTTCTTTTGTTATTATTCCTTTTTCTGCTTGTTCATGATGCATTCTACATAGTGTAATTAAATTATCACTATCAAGTCTTTTATTATAATCTTTTGCTATTGGTATGATGTGATGTACTTGTAGATTATCATAAGTATATACATTATCTTTTAAACATAACTGACATAAATACTTATCTCTTTTCTTTATTTGATTTCTTTTCTTAATCCAAGCATTAGTATTTCTAAACTTACTTTCTATAGTATTCTTCTTATATGACCTTTTACACATTTTATCTTCTGGATGTATCCTACCACATACTGAACATGATCTATACATTATTCTAAATATTTCTTGTCATTACCTTTTAATTTATTAGATGATTTATTAATATACTTTTGCATATCTTCTAATAAAAATCCTGGTATGATTCCTCTTTCTATCCATCTAATTGATTTATCATAGTTTCTTTCTTCTTGTTCTGGTGATAATGGTACTATTCCTAATTTGAAGTATCCATCTTTTTTCATTTGTTCTAAAATAGATAAATAATAATTATTCTTAACTACTTTAGTTTTATCTAAGATATCATGTATAGTTGGCATATAAGTTCTTTCTTTACAAAGTTCTATAATTGCTTTTTTAAATACTTCTGGTTCTATGTCTTGTAACATTTCATACCATATTGAAATATCATCATTACTAATTACTTTTTGATAACAAGATGATAGTATTTTGATTCCTTCTACAAAATCTATTTTATCCATTTTGTCTATCTCTCATTTCCTTAGCTCTTATAATTTCTTCTAAAGATATATCTTGAATAGTTTTAGCTTTAGCTTGTTGATGTAAGTATCTTTCAAATTTAGGGCCAAATAAAGTTTCTGGTGTAAGATATGGTTTCATTTTAGGATTATTAATCCACTCGCTTGTTTTCTTATCTATAACTATTTTAATATCATTAATTGTATATTTTTTTAATATATTAGCTATTAATTTCTTATACTCATCTATTAATATAAAATTAGAATTAGTTTTATAGTTTAAATAGTCTATTATGTCTTGATACTCTTTTTTATTTATTTCTATTTCTTTTTTATTAGTTATAATTTCTAAATTATGTTTATTAGTTTTATTATCTATATATACCTTACTATTTGGCTTACATTTTTTCTTACATTTTGACTTACTTTTGTCAGGATTCTTAATTCTATATTCTCTCATATTCATAGCACCAACTGTTGTTTGATTAGTAAGTACTAATGCATCCTCTATATAATATTTATCATCTCTTTTTTCCATCATTCCTGTATCTAAAAAATAATCAATAGCATCATTTATTAGTTTTTCTGAATGATTAGTTTCTACTGCTAATTCTTTTATAGAATATGGAATTCTTTTAGATCCTACTTTTTTTATTAAATAACCATCTTTATTTATTGTCTTAAATATTAGTTTAAAATATAGAATTATTTTCTCATATCCATTAGGTTGATTTTGCAAATATTTTAATACATCATTATCAAAAAAATTTGATTTAAGCATAAAGTAATAATATTTTTCTTTATTATAAGTTCCCATGCTTAGAATTATTAATTGATACTAAAAAATCTATATTGATCTTAAAATAATCAATTACTTTCTCCATTGGTACTAAATTATTAGGTAGTTTAAATCCACTTGATATAATTTCTTCTGATATTTTATTTTTAATATCTCTTGCTTTATTTCTTCCCACAGCACCTATTTTCATTATATCTTGTACAGTAGCCCACTGACTATTTAGTATTTCTAGCATTTCATCTGCCGATAATATTGTTTTACTTTTCATTTTTTTCAATCTCCTTTTTATTATTTCATTAAAGTTTACCAGACTCTTTAATTACGATATTTTCGTAATACAAAATTATAAAAAAATATATCGGTACTGCATGATATAAAATTCTATTTACTACATACTTCATTTACTTCTTTACTACTACATCTAACAATTGGATCGTGTGAAAACTTATAATGCATTTTGATTTCTTCTTTTCTATTAGATACCAATAGATTATTAACCGAAGGTATATTATACGCTTCCATTATCCTATCAACTAATGGCCATGAAGGAACTGTTCTATGTTTTTCAATGGCTATTAATCTATTCCTTGGTATTCCAATTTTCTTAGCTGCTTCATCAATGCTCATACCTAAGTGCACACGAATTGCTCTTAACGTAGCCTGCACTTATTTTAACCTCCTTCCTATTTTAATAATATTACAAAAAAATTTAAATGTAAATAGAAATTACGAAATTTTCATAATTTTACTTGAATGTTTTCGTAAAGTAAGCTATACTTATATTAGAGGAGGTAACAATATGGATAGCAGAGATGTTTTTATACATAACCTTAATACGATCATGAAAGAACGCAAGGTTTCTAGAAAAGAACTTGCTAAAGGGTTAAACGTTCCTTACACTACTCTAACAGATTGGTGTACTGGAAGAATATTTCCAAGAGTAGAAAAAATAAATATGATTGCTGATTACTTCGGTATCAAGAAGTCTGATCTACTTGAGGAAATGATTGAAACCGAAGATGATTCTTTAGATGATGATACTGTTATTGTTGATGTTTTTTCTAAAATATATTTTGGAGATATAACGTCTGATAAAACTGATGCATTTAAAGTGGGTGAAGAATTAATACCTCCAGAATGGATAAAAAATAAACACAGTTATTTTGGATTAATTATGCCAGATAATACTATGGATCCTGAGTTTCATCAAAACGATTGTATAATTCTTAGAGAACAAAATAAAATGACTAAAGATGGATTCTATTGTGTTATGGAAAAAGGACAAGATATAGCAACTATTAGAAAACTTATTACTATTAATGACGGAATAATGGTTATGCCTTTAAATCTTAGTGGCGACTTTAAACCTACTACATATTTAAAAGGCACTGTTGAATTTGAGAACTTTAAAATTATTGGTTCTGTAGTTCAAGTTAAAAGATATTATGATTAAAAAAAGACCACTGCTGGAACAGTGATCAAAGTGAAAAATCCCTAATTAAAAAGTCTGGTAAACTTTAATAATTATAATAAATATAATTTTGGAGATCTCTCGTATTTAATTATATCACCAATTAGGGATTTCTACAAGAAAGTTGGTGAAATAATGGCAGTTTACAAAGATCCTAAGCCTACTAAAAATGGTAGAGCTTGGTATTTTAAGTTTAGCTATAAAGATGCATTTGGTGCTACTAAACAATATAGATCTAAAAGATATCTAACTAAAAAAGAAGCATCTGATGCAGAAAGAATGTTTTTAGTTACCTCTACTGATAAAGTAGAGGATAACAATATGACATTTAAAGACTTATATGATGAGTTTAGAATGCACAATGATGAAATAATGAAAGATACTACTAAATATGGTTATGATAATAAAGAAAAATTTATAGAATGTTTCTATCCTGTTAAAGTAAAAGATTTTAATATTATGCAATTTGAACAATGGAAACGAGAGATAAATAAACTTAATATATCTCTTAGATATAAAAATGATATTTATAAATTTCTTAAATCTATTTTAAACTTTGGTGTCAAATGGCATAATTTAAACTTTCAAGCAGTATATAATAAAATGACAAAATTTCAAGATCCTAATGAACGTAGAAAAGAAATGTCTTATTATACTTATGATGAGTTCAAAAAGTTTATTTCTAATGAAGAAGATCTACGATGGAAATGTGTATTTGAAATATTATATTACTGTGGACTACGTAAGGGAGAATTAAAAGGACTAACTTGGAAAGATATATATTTTGATAAAAAAGTATTATCTGTTAATAAGCAAATAACGCAAAGAAATAACCGTGTTAAATTCGAATTCTCGGATACTAAGACAAGAGATAGTAGAAGAATAGTACCTATCACTAAAGTATTGTTAAATGACCTTAAAATGCTCTATGAGCAGGACAAAAAAGAATACTATGGTTTTAATGATGATTTTTTTGTTGTTTCAGATGCTAAACCTATAGCTGATTCTAATATATATCTTAGAAGAACTAAACTAGCAACACTTGCTGGTTTAAAAGTTATTAGGACCCATGATTTTAGACATTCATGTGCATCGTTACTTATTAACAATGGTGCTAATGTTACATTAGTTGCCAAATATTTAGGACATACAAAAATCGAGGAAACACTAAATACATATTCACATATGTTTAGTACTGCCCTCGACTCTGTAGTTTCTGTTATAGATAGCTTAGAAGATGACTAAGCTATTTTTTTAATGATTTATACATATTAAAAATATATACTATCATTGCTATCATACTGAAGATAAACGTTAATATGCTATATACAGCAAACCAATACTTTAAAAATTTATAATTAATAAATAACGGATGAATTGAAATAATAACTTGAGGAACAATTATTCCAAATATAGTTATTAGTAAAAAGGTTAATAAATCAATCTTTAAGTTGCTATCTATTGCTTTTATTTTACTTTCTATATCTTGTTTTTCAATAATTTTCCAGTTATTGATATCCACAATTTTTGTGTAATCATTTGCTAAATCTCTTTCCTCCAAGTTTTCTTGAAGAGTAGCAAATTTATTAGAAATATTTAAACTTCCTAAATCAGGAAGACTAATTGGTCCATAATTAGTTCTTTTTACTTCAGCAAATTTTGAACCAACTTCATAGTAAACCCAGTACATCTCATTGTCATTATATATTTTGTTCTCAGATAATATTTTTTCAATATCATCAAGATAGTATTCTCTATCCCTAAATATACTTCCAGCTTTTTTATATGCATCAATTACTTCATTATAAGCTTCTTCTCTTTCTTCTGCAGATAAACCATGTGCATCATATTCATCTATATTAAAATCACTTTCAATTACATGAGTATATATTTCATCAATAAAAGCTTCTCTATTATTCTTAAATATTCTTTCTTTTCTTATTTTAATTCGATTACTATTATACTCAATTTCTTTATTCAGTATATTTAATTTATCAACTAATTCAGACTTTTCTATTTTCAAATTTAACAGCTTTGTAACTAATAATCCACCAATAATTGCAATGAATATTCCGATTGTTTGAATGTTTAATTCTGCAAAGTGTAAAATGTTATCCAAATCAAACATACTACCCTCCAAACATAGATGTAATCAGTGGTAAAAAAGCAATACCTACATCTACACTTTTATCTGCTAACCAAACCATAATTGGCTTTACTTTAGCCCATTTAGTTTTTTTACTGTCTTTAGACTCGTATATCGTCTTTAATTCTTCAATTTTTTGAAGAGCTTCCTCAGTTTGTTCTTCAGTTAATGACTCATTATCTTTTATATTCTGTACAACCGCATTAAAATTTACAGTATTAGTAATAGTGTTAGTATTGGTGTTTTTATTATTGTTGTATATTTTTACACCACTTGAACTTTTACCGTTAAACATTTCATATACTCTTAAATCAAGATCTTGTTTATATCCTTCAAGTTTTCCAATCATATTTTCTAAATTTTCAGACATACCACTTTCACCAATAAGTTCATATGCAAAACCTAAATCATCAGACCAGCCATATTGACTCAAACCCCAAGTATTAATTTTTGATTGATATTTACTATCCATGTATTTATGAATTTTCAATATTTCATCAATGTTTTTATTGCTCAAAACTTCTTTTATTGAATTAATATCTTTATCAATATCTCTTTTCATTTGATTAACTTTACTCATACAAAACCTCCTATACTGCTACAGGTATTATTACCTTAACTATTTCTTCAATACATTGCATTATTTCATCATAATCGATGTCATTTGCATATTCATATCTTTTCTTATAAGAATCCCATCTGTTTTTAATAATTTCACTATCTCTTAATGTTGCTATTACTTCATCAATATTTCCTGTATAATTTCTCTTTTCAAATGTTTTATCTATAGCCTTACGTAGATCATCAACTTTAACATTTTTCCATCCTTTTGTGTATATTAAATATAAATCATAGTAATCTCTTATTCTACTATTAGCTTCAGCTCTTCTCAGGATTGTTTCTAGCTTTTCTGCAATTACAGTTTCAATATTGTATGACCATACATTTACATAACTATCTCCTAGTATTGGACGATATTTATATACAATTGGTTTTGGTGTTATAGGATCTCCTGTTGCTATATCAATTTGGAAATTCTCTCTAATTGTATCTACTTTGACATTCAAAATTACTCTAAAGCCACCATATTGATCTTCTTCACGTATGTTACCAATATCTACAAAACTTATCAAAGCACCGTCATTTATATCTATTGAAATAATTGATTTAATCATCTTTTCAATATTTTCTTTAGTGAAATTAGCATCTTTAATTGCAGTATCTATATCTTTAGTAGATCGACTCTCTAATCCAAATAATGTACTTAAATAAAATCCACCTTTTAAAATGAAATTATCACGATATTTACTTACAGCTAATCTTTCTATAAATCTATCATACATATATAAACGAAGTAATGTATTAAAATCCAGATTTCGCTTTACTGCTATATTTTTTAATTTGTCTTTTACTTGCATACTATTCATACATCATACTCACAAAATCCATAACTTCTTCTTTTATGCCAAACATATCGGCATACTTTGAAAGCTTTATTAGATCATTGTCCTTTCTTTTAAGATATTCTTTAATTGCATATTTTACATGTTCAAGATCCATTCTCTTTTTAGAACGAATTATATCACATATACATCTTTCTATATCATAAGCTTTTACCTTATTTCCTTGTGGTGTTTCAACTTCTGTAATTCCAATATTATAAAATTTATCATCTACATAAAAAACATTATGTTTTTTAAGCTTAGGATTATTATATTTTTTTGTAACAGTTATATCAAAAGAACTATCTGGTGCTTTAATCGAAAGATTATGAAAATAAAGTGCAGTCATATGTGAATAAATTATTTTTGGTGTACTAACACTAAGCACATAATATACATCCTCAATCTTATCAGAATCAATATAAATTCCCTTAGCAACTTTTTCTATCATATTTTTTTTAGTCATAATAGATAGATAATTCCTGCTTATATCAAAATCTTCAAGTTCTTTTGCAGTAATATATCCATTATTTCTTTCCATAAGTTTTTGAATGATTTCTATATTACTTTCATTTATAAACTCCTCTTTTGTCATAAAATCCATAATTTCACCTCTTTGTTCGTTCATACGGACATTATACCATTTATCCGTATCATTGTCAATATATTAGAAACTGATAAATTAAGAATTTTCAGTTTAATTGTCAAAACTCATTGAGAATTTTTGCCACTTTCGGCACTTTTCTTCAATGAACTATTCTTAAATCTAATTTTTTTGTACCTAAATTGTACCTAAAATTATTTTTGCAAACTCGATGCCTCACAAACCGTTATAAAATGGGCATAAAAAATGAGAGCACGGTTAAATGCTCTCTTCAGGGGGCCAAATAAAATCAATTACGCAAGTTTATGAATATTATGCAAATCCTTATAAAATAAAGCTTTTCTTAATATTCACTTTTAACTATATAATGACTATTTTTAATACTTTGGGTACCTAGCTGGGTGCCTAATTTTTTGCGAGAACTTTTGGGTGCCTAAAATGAAAAATATTTATTATAGTTTTTCTATTTTATTTAAAGTTGCTAAACTATATTCTTTTGATATATGATTAAGTAAGGCCAATAACCGAGCAATTATACAATTTATTTCTTCAAAATTAACTTTTACCTCAATGGAATTATTTTCTGAAGGATGAAAAATTTTATTTCTTGGAGAATTATTTGATTCATAGAAATATTTATTAATCATTTCATACAAATCAGGTAATATTACATTTATTTTATTATTATTAATAATGGAATTAAGAGTTTTCATTGTTCCTTGTCTATACATTTCAATATTTGTTCCAGGGATAGATTTGTATATTTCTAGCACTAACCTTTCTATTAATGGAAATTTATAATATAAACTATCAAATGAAGTATCATCAATAACAAGCATATCTATTTTTCCTATTTTAGATCTAGATATATCACTTTCAAACAACTTTATAAAATCACGATTTTTAATTTTTATCATTCTAATCACTTTCTTTCTTTAATAATCCATTTAAAAACATAATAGCACATAACGAAGTTATTATTTCTACATCTATATTCTTGTTAAAATAATTCCCGTGTGAAATATTATCACGTATATTTAGCCCATGCTTTTCATATAAAATATAATTAACAAACATTAACCCATTAAAAATAGCATCATTTTTAACATATTCTTTTGCTAATATATTTAGATTTTTAAATCCTTTTGTTGAAATTTGTAATTTTTTTCTCTTCATTATATTAATAATTGTTTGCTCAATTTGAACAATATTTTTAGCTAATATAATATAATTATTTTTTAACTTATAATTTCCTTTTGATATTAATATATTAACCAATGATTTGTTTCTTTCTTTGTTGCTAAAAATAGATATAATAAATTGTTGTTTCATCAGAAAAGTTATGCTTAGATATTTTAATAACTGTGTATAGTAATCTGAATATAATTTATTTTTTAAATTTTGATGCTTTTGTGTATAATCTAGACCTTTTTGATCATAATATTGCTTAAAAATGCTATCTTCAATCGCATCTTCTGATTTTAAATAAACTTGCGAATCACTATCAATGCAAAAAGAATTAAAGATATATGAAATAGGATATTCAGCATAATTCTTTAATGCCATTTCTAGTTCATAAATAAAATTACCACAAGATATTATATAAAGTTGACTAATATCTTTCTTTACTTTTGCAATTAAATCATCAACTTTATCACTAGGAATAATTTTTTTATATTTAAATTCATGCATTTGAGAATACATTCTTTTTTCATCTGAAACTACAAATCTTTTTAAATATAATATATTTACTAAACATTCATGAATTTTTCTTTTTTGGGTTGAATTCATATTTTTAATTTTGGTTAAATAGTCATTTAGTAATTTAATCAATTCATCTGCTTCAGCAATTATTTGAAGAAAACTATTTTTTTTATCAAATGTTTGATCATGTAGAATATTTACTTGATTAATTATTTTATTTAATACACTGTTAAATACCTTTCTTTTTAATAATTTTTCTTTATCTAATTTATATAATATTTCATCTGGATTTTTACTGAAACTATTTTCTTTTTCTAAATTTAATAAATATTCTTCATAGTATTTAATATTATCTTTAATGTTTTCATCATAAATTATTACTCTAGATGGATATATATGATAATTCAATAATTTTTTTATATACATTTTTTTTAGTTGTTTATTTTTTATTAAATTTACACAACCTCGTTCCATGATTTCTCCTAGAAAAAAATTCTCTTGCTTTACTCCATAATCAATTATTTTGCAATATAGTTCATAGGACTTATAGATTATTTCCTCAAGAATTTTATTAAAATAAGATTCAGTACTTAAAGCACTAATGAAATTTTTTCTAATTTCCTTATAATTTTTAACATTATTTCGATATTCTAAAGTATTGATAGAATTAAAATAGCTTAATAAAAACTCAGCAATTAAAAAGCAGTTATTTGAATTATGTTTTTTAAAAAAGGTATATATTTTAACAATATGTTCTAATTCTTTTTTATCTAATACAATTTCATAGCTATTTATTACATAAAGTAACCTGTTTTTCGAGAAAAAATAACTGTTATATAATTTATTAAACTTGTGTAATTCATGTGTATATGTTTCTAACGAAGATTTATTATTTAGTTTATAATTAAAAGAAGTATGTTCTATATCCACATCTATAAACTCTTTTAAATAATTAATTATATGACCATATAGCATATTCTCCCTCCTAAGTTAATAATTTTATATTAAACTGATTAATTGTATAGGTTTATCAATATCACATAAAACTTTATAAAGTAAGAAATTTATAAAGAATTTACTTTTACTTATTTTTTATGAATATAAATTCTCCACATATTAAATAAAGAAGTAGCACAGGATACTACTTCTTATTTTTTAATTTATCATAAATAAACTTGAACATACTCGTCATAAAATCTTCCATATATCCTGGCTCTGCCATCATCTTTTCAAACATATCTGTATTTTGCTGATATCTTCTAAAAGCTTTCCTTTGAAACTCATCATTATAAACCTTTCTAAAAGATTCAGGATCATTATGTTTAGCAAGATTTACCATTTCTTCATCATCTAAGAAATCTTGTGTAATTTGTTCCATTACTTTATCCATATTCGTAAAATTTGTTTTATATCTTTGGTTTATCTTATCTACAAGAACGCTTAGTGGTTCTTTTTCTTCTTCCTTTTTTCCTATTGTGCCTTTTGGTGGATTTAATTCACCTTCTTCGGAAGTTAATTCAATAGAACCCTCGAATTTTTTCTCTAATCTATAATATTCTAATTCTATTTTATCATCTAAGTCTATTGTTGTTTCGTGATCTTTTGGTAATGTTTTATTTAAATATTTACAAAATATATATTTACTTTGAATGTCTTTATCCATCATCCTAGCTACTTGTACAACAAATCCATAACTTCTAATAAAAGCTTGAAGCACTGATTTAAATTCTCTTTGATCTTCTTTTTTCATATCCATGAATTTTTTTCTTGCTGGGTATAAATAAAAATTCAATTTTGCCATATCCTCTTTGCCACTATAATACACTTTAGCAAATTCATGTGTTTCTTGTTCAGAAAATAATCTATATGCTTCTACTCTTTTATAAATTGCATATACATTATTTGGATCAACACCTTCTGTTAAATTAGTAGCCTGATAATATGGTTGGAAAGAATCTCTAATTTCATCAGCAGTATTCACAAAATCTAAAACAAATGTATCTGTTTTACCTGGATATGTTCTATTTAACCTTGAAAGTGTTTGCACAGCTTTTACACCATATAATGGTTTATCAACAAACATTGTATGTAATAATGGTTCGTCAAAACCAGTCTGATATTTTTCTGCAACAATTAAGACGTTATAAGACTCTTTAAATCTTTTTGGCAATTGGCTTTCTTTTATGTGCTCATTATTACCTTTATAATCAATATTTAGTTTTTCTTCGCTTAATGTTTCTCCTTCGTCAGTTAATTCTCCTGAAAAAGCAACTAACACGTCTACATCAGTTATATTATGCTTTTGAATATATTTTCTAAATTCTTTTAAATACCTTACAGCATGTAATCTAGAAGAAGTAACGACCATTGCCTTAGCTTTTCCTCCTATTTTATATCTTGTAGTATTTAAAAAATGTTCTATCATAATTGCTGCTTTTTGACTCAAATTATGTGGATGTAGTGACTCATATCTTGCTATTGCCTTCATTCCTTTTGAAATTTTAACTTCAGGATCATCTGATGCACTTTTTACAATTTTGTAATACATATCATAAGTCATATAGTTTTTTAGTACATCTAATATAAACCCTTCTTCAATAGCTTGTTGCATTGAATATACATGATATGGTCTATAACTACCATCAGCTTGTTTGGTTCCAAAAAGTTGCAATGTTTTATCTTTTGGAGTAGCAGTAAATGCAAAGAATGACATATTTGAATGGTTACCATGAGATGCTAATTCATTCATTAGAAGATCATCATCATCTAGTCTGCTATTTTCCTCTGCAAGTTCACTTCTTGCGTATTCTTCTAATATTTCTTCAGTATTACCTAATCCTTCTTTTAATTTAGACGCACTTGTTCCTGTTTGAGATGAGTGTGCTTCATCAACTATAACAGCAAATCTCTTTTCAACACTATTTATTTCAGTATATATTCTTGGAAATTTTTGTAACGTAGTAATGATTATTTTTTTACCATCATTAATTGCTTCTAATAAATTCTTTGAAGTTTTACCTTTGTCAATTTTTACAACTGTACCTGGGACATGATCGAATTGGTAAATTGTATTTTGTAACTGACTATCCAATACCTTTCTATCAGTAACAACAATTACTGAATCAAATATTTTGTTATCATTATTATCATGTAAAGATGATAATCTATATGAGAGCCAAGCGATAGAATTTGATTTTCCTGATCCAGCACTATGCTGAATTAAATAATTTTTACCACTACCATTTTCTTTTACATCTTCTACTAATTTTGTTACTACATCTAATTGATGGTATCTTGGGAAAATTATTTTTCCTGTTTTCCAAGATTTAGATGGATCATAATCTAAATGCATATATTTTTGTAATATTTCAAGAAGCGAATCTTTGCATAATACTTTCTCCCATAAATAAGAGGTCCCAAATCCATCTTTATTATTTGGATTTCCTGCCCCACCTACATTTCCAGCTCCATTAGATCCTTGATTAAAGGGTAAAAAATACGTATTAGCTTTATCAAGTTTAGTAGTCATTACACATTCAAATAAATCTACTCCAAAATATACTAAGCTTCTCTGATTAAATCTAAATATTGGTTCATTTGGATCTCTATCATATTTAAATTGATGTATTGAATTATTTATATCTTGTCCTGTATATTGATTTTTTAACTCCATTATTACAATGGGAAAACCATTTACAAATAATGTGATATCGACACTATTTTCATTATCCATAGAATAATGTAATTGTCTTACACATTCTAATATATTACCATCATATAATTCTTCTAAATCAGGATTCATTGTTGTCTCTGGCTTAAAAAATACTAGTCTAAATTCCATACCATCCAATTTGATTTTATCTCTTAACGTAGCAAGTAATCCATGCTCTTTAATCTGTTCCTCAACTTTTTCTAAAAAATATTCTTTAGTATATTCTCCATGAATAGATGCTAATCTCATCCATTTTTTATTTTGAGTAGATGTAATAAAATCAATTAGAGATTTCGGATTATATCCTTTTAATCTATCATACCCTAATCCATCACTAATATGATATCCGCCTCTAGTAACTAAATATTTTTCTATTGATTCTTCAAAGTTTCTTTCTTTCGTTTCCATATTACACCTCTCTTTTACCTGTTACACATTCATATATAAGTGACTTTTTATATTCTTCTAACTTTTCTATTATTTGCTTGCGATAATCTATTACCTTATTTATAATATTTACTTTTTTATCCAATAAAGATACAATTTGTTCTTCTTCTATTCGTGGTGGCACTGGAAAGTACACATTATATATATGTTTATTATTTAATTGGGGAATAGTGCTAATATCTGCAAGGTTAGATAATTTTTTACCAGACAAAACATATGCATAAAATTTCAAATTTTCATTGGTTTTCAAAGCCATTACATTTGGATCTAACACACATGGGCTATTAATAATCTTAACTTTATTAGTATAGATTGCACCACCTCTTTTGGGAGTTAAAATCATTGGAGGTTTAATCATTTCTGTTTCTTTATTCACTTTTATTCTATCAAATTCTTCTTTTATTCTAAATTCACCTATTGTGCTGTTCAAATGTTCTACGCGAACTAAATTTACTTCTTTTTCATAAATATGATTATTATAAGAGCTTAATGGTAAATCAAATATATACTTTCCTTTTTTTATTTGCCAATTATATGGAATTTTACCAATCCAATCTACGTTTGAATCTATAAATTTTTCTTTTTTTATTCCTTTAGTAACATAATCTAAAATAATCGAATGTTTATATTCGTTTAGCAATTCTATTTCTTTGCTGTTATCTTTTATTATTTCATCTATTTTTGAATTTTTTTTATCAAGATAATCAGCTATTTTTTTTTGCTCTTCTATAGAAGGAAAAATCATTGGTAATGAACTAAACTCTTCATAATTAAGAGTATAACGAATATTTTTTGAATAGTGCATATATGTTCTATCAAAACCTATGTACTTAAAATAATAACCTGCATAGTTTGGATTCATTGAATTCTTACACTCAATTACCTTATATGCTGGAGAAATCATTCCATCATATTTACTTAAACCAGAAAATACAGCAGAACAATCTAAATCAAATAAACACATAATTAAATCATTTTTATTAACTACTTGATATCCCTCAAAACTTTCTGGTAATTTGCCATTTGGATTATCAATATCTTTTTTCTTTACACCAACAGTTGTTAAAGATAATAATTGATAATTTTCCCATTCATCTTTTACTATTTCTTTTTTATAATTAAATGCGTTTTTTATTCTATGTACATTCCAATCGTTCGGTATATTCCCTAAATATCCAATACCACTATCAATTAATACTCTACTCATCTTCTTGTAACTCCTTTAAAACTCCATCTAGTTTTTTATCAAGTTCTAATATTTCTTTCAT
The DNA here is from genome assembly GCA_944358415.1 of uncultured Bacilli bacterium. Taxonomy (GTDB): domain Bacteria; phylum Bacillota_I; class Bacilli_A; order RF39; family UBA660; genus Coprosoma. The sequence continues at coordinate 64,968 of CALVRA010000003.1, forward strand.
AATTTCTTCAGTTTTACGTGGTTCTTGATATTTATAAAAATATTTAGTAAATGATATTTCATATCCTATTTTTGTTTTTGATTCATCAATATATGCATATTTTGCAAAAGGAATTACTTCTCTGTTCATATAATCTTCTATTGTTTCTTGTAAAGGTATATTTTCTGTATCGGTTAATTTTTTATCAGGAATATATTCTCCTTTTTTATTTTTCTTAGGTGTACCATCTTCATTTAGTTCGGGTTGTAATACTGTTACTTTTCTATATCCAAAATAATCATTATCGAAAATTTTAGAGTATTCATTTTCAACAAAATCACCATAAATTTTAGTTATATTATCAATGTGTTCTTTAGATAATTCATTTCTTTTACTACCCAAATTTTTTCTCATTTTATTATAAAATTCTGAAGCATTAATTAATTGAACTTTTCCAGCTCGATGCCCAGGCTTTTTATTTGATAGAATCCAAATATATGTGGCAATTCCTGTGTTATAAAACATATCATTAGGTAATTGAATAATACAATCCAATAAGTCATTTTCAATAACATATCTTCTAATTTCAGATTCTCCTGAACCAGCATCTCCTTTAAACAATGCCGAACCATTATGAATAATTGCAACCTTAGACCCTTCTGGTTTCATCTTAGAAATAGCATTTTGTAAAAACAATAACTGACTATCTGATATTGCTGGAGTGCCAGCAGGAAACCTTCCGTCGCTACCTTTTTCTGCCTCTTTTAAGACTGCCGCTTTCTCATTTTTCCATTCAATTCCAAACGGAGGATTCATAATTATATAATCGAATGTTTCGCCAGGAAATAAATCTCCAGATAATGTGTTACCGTGTCTAATGTTATTAGAGTCTTCTCCCTTTATTAACATATCGGCTTTACAAATAGCATAAGTTTGAGCATTTAATTCTTGACCATAGCATAACATTCTAGATGATGAATTTAACTTTTTAGCATATTCCATTGCAGCTGTAAGCATTCCTCCAGTACCACATGCTCCATCATATACAGTTTTAATTTTAGATGAATCTGCCAACTCTTCTTCATCTTCAAAAATTAAATTTACCATTAACTCAATAACTTCTCTCGGTGTATAATGTTGTCCAGCATCTTCATTCGAAAGTTCATTAAATCTTCTTATGATTTCTTCAAAAATGTATCCCATTTCAATATTAGAAACATAATCAGGATGCAAATTTGCTTTTTCAGAATTAAATGTATCAATAACCTGATATAAAATTCCATTAGAAGCCATTTTTTTAATTTGTCTATTCAAATCAAAATTTTTAATAATATCTTTTACTTCATCTGAATATCCATTTATATAATTGTAGAAATTTTCTTCTATATTATCTGGATCATCTAATAATCTTTTAAAATCATATTTAGATGTATTATAAAACTTTTGGCCAGCTGTTTCCTTCAAAATAAAATCCCTTTGAGCAAAAGTTTCAGGATATTTTTTTGCCATTTCTAATACTTTATTTTTTGTTTCAGCTAAAACTGAATCGAATCTTTTTAAAACTGTTAACGGAAGTATAACATCACCATATTCGTGTGGTTTGTAAACTCCTACTAGTTTATCAGCAATACTCCAAATTAGCGAAGCTTTTTCACTAACAATTTTTGATACTTTTGTTTCCATAAAATCCCTCAATTCACTATATTTCATCATAAAACATTATATCATAATTTTATGGATCCCTCTATACCAGTAATATAATTTAGATTTTATAAATACGAATTTATCCTAAAGTAAGGGCTTGGGGATACCACATAATAGGAAATGTAGCAAAATTCCTTTGTGCTATACATTTCCATTGCTTGCTAACAGATATAAAATTTACTAACTTCTTCCCCACTGGGTAAAAAGTTAATTTATAATTTTAAAAAATTATCAAAAAAAGCAATAAATTTAACTATATTTTTTTACCATATTTTGAGGTTTTTAATAAATTTTTTTGAAAATTTTTAGCAAAAATTTTGAAGCCATTTTTTACCAAATCCTTATAAAATCAAGGCCTAAAGTAAAAAAAATTGGGAAATTTTTGGACAATTTTTGGATAATAAAAAGAGATTTTTAGGAGATTATTTTGGATATTGATTTATGAAAATGGTATGTTATAATATTGTAAACTAGGAAAATTATGAAATTTGATGACTGGTTTATATATGAGAAGTTTTTGACTTCTCTTTTTTTATTGTAAGAAAGGAGGATATAATGGATAACTTTATTATGATTCCTACAAGTTTAATTACTTTTAAGATGCCTAGAAGTGCAATGTTACTTCTAGGCATTTTATATTCTAATTCTAGACAATTAGGTTATGCTTATGGAACGAATAAGTATTATGCTAAACAATTAGGTTGTTCTACTAGGACTATTACTAACCTATTAAAGTATTTAGTAAATAACAATTATATTACTATTGTTAATGGAAATAGTTTTAAAAGAAAAATATATATTAGAAATAATGTTCTAATTACTTAGTAAATAGTTTCTAGGTATATAGAAACAGACTTCTTACATAATATATAAATTAAATATATAAATTAAAAATATAATGATAAGATCTTGCAAGATGAGGTCTTTGGGAGGTGTTTATGAAAATTAATGATTATATTTTAGTGCATGGTAAAATAATTAACATTAAAAATAATGTTGATGATAAATATATTTGGTTTGATATAGTAAAAGATGAATACTTTAAAGATAAGGATGGAAATTTAAAAAATTATCCATCCTTTTTTAGTGCCAGAATCCCCAAAACAATTGCGAATAAATACATCCTTGATACAAATATTGAAATTGTTGTAAAAGGTATTCCTAAAGGTTATTTAGATAAAAATGGATATAGACAAAACTATATACACGCTACGGAAATTAATGGTGTAGAAATTAACGAAGATATACTAAATCAAGTGATTAGTTATGATACTGATGGAATTATGTTATGGAATGGAAAAAGATGTGAATCGATTCCTACTACTAAAGAAGAACAATTAGAACTTCAGAAAATGATAAACGAAATATGTGGAAAGGATTATGAATAATGAATGCTAAAGAAACATTAGAATTAATTTCTAAACAATGGTGTAATTTGGATGATTTAATGAAATTATCCAATCTTGGAATTAATAATGCTTTCAAGTTAAAAAAAGAAATAAAAACACTTTGTGAAGAAAAAGGCTACCTACTTCCAAAAGGTTTATTACCTATGTGTGAAGTGGTAGCTTATTTAAAAATTAATATTGATTACTTAAAAGATATGAGTAACTAACCCATAATATGCTATAATATGGGTTAATCATTATTTGAAAGGAGACTATATGAAAGAAATTACAAATGCTATTAAACAATTTACAGATATTTATAAAAGTAGTTTATCACCAGATTGGGTTAACATTATTTGTGGTATACTTTTACCATTAGTAATATCAGTTATTGTAATTTTTCAAAATAAAAAAATAAATAAAAACAACGAAAAATTACAAAAGAATATTTATAATCATGAAGTTAGAAACAAAAAATATGATATTATATTAAATTCTTATGTAGCATATATAGATGTCGTACAATCATTACCTTTATCTAAAGAAGGCCTTAATTGCTTATCAAATAATAATCCTATAGCGACTGAAATAATAACTAATATTATAAATGCTAGAGAAAGAATATTGTTGGAAACAAAGAAACTAAAATTATTATTGAAAAATGATATCGAATTAATAACTACCATTGAGCAGCTTAATACACTATATCAGGAAATTGCTAATGATATTACTTTTGGTGTTGTTAAAAAAACAGAGATAAACACTAAGAATGTATTAGAAAAAATAAGACAATATCAACAATTAGTTGAATCTGAAAATTACGATAAGCTATTCGAAAAATATTTAACTATTGATGAAATTTGATTTTGAGAGCACTAAGCTCTTTTTTTATTTACTTTAATATGAAAATTCGTAAACTAGTAAGAAGTTTTATTTTGTTATATAATTGGCTCGCATGATTGATTTATTTGTGTGGCCAGTAAAGGAGGATTATATGGCTGTTAAACAAGTAAGTAAAGAAGAAGCAACTAAAGATGGTCGCAGGTGGATATTTTATAATTATTTATATTTAAGTGATGGAACTAGAAAAAAATATAAATCTAAAAAGTTTGCGACAAGAAATGAAGCTGTTAAAGCCGAACAAAATTTTATGTCTAAAGTTGAGAAAAAAGAAATTAATGTTACGGACATGACTTTTAAAGATTTATATGAAGAATTTTACGCTTATAAATCAGATAAAGTTAAGTCTACAACTATGAGAACATATCGTGAAAGAATTGCTTCTTTAAAGATGCTAGAAAAAGTAAAAGTTAGAGATTTTAATATTACTCATTATTTAAAATGGCGAACTATGATTTCCAATAAACCAGTTGCTGTTAAAACTAAAAATCATTATCATAAGTTTTTAAAAGAAATTCTAAATTATGGAACAAAGTGGCATGACTTTAATTTTACTTCTGTGTATAACAGAATGGAAAAGTTTACTGATCCTAACGCTGTACCAAAAGAAATGGATTATTATACTTATGAAGAATTTAAAAAGTTTATTGCATGTGAAGATGATTTAAAGTTTATTTGTGTATTTGAAATATTATATTATTGTGGTCTTCGTAGAGGAGAACTTAGAGGTCTTACTTGGGATAACATTAATTTTGAAGATAAGACTTTATCTATTGTTAAAAATGTTGTGAATGAAAATGGCGATGGTGGTTATTGGAAGATTACTACTCCTAAAACTCGTACCTCTACTAGGACAATACCAATGCCAGATATTTTAGTTAATCATTTAAAAGAATATAAGAAGCAAGTTTCTAAATATTATAACTTTAATCAGAAATGGTTTGTAGTTGGTGATGTTTCTCCCCTACACCCAGATGTTCTTAGAAAAAGAAAAAATAAAAATGCAATGAGTGCCGGTTTAAAACAAATTAGAATTCATGATTTTAGACATTCTTGTGCATCTTTACTCATTAATAATGGTGCTAATATCATGATTGTTGCTAAATACTTAGGACACGCTAAAATTGATGAAACATTAAATACTTATTCTCACCTATTTAAAAATAAAATGGATGATATTGTTAATATGATGAATCATTTAAAATAGTTATTTACAATAAAAAAAGACTTTTTCAAGTCTCTGGGTACCTAATTGGGTACCTAAAATATATTTATAAGGTCACAAACCCTTTGATATCAACAAAAAGTGGAGCCTTGCGGCTCCTTCAGGGGGATTGCTACTGGATAATGAAGTAGCTTGTATATTATATATACATTAAAATTTTATTACTGTTATTTAATATTGTCAATAGTTTTTATTGTATTTTTTACACAATTAGTCTAGATTAGATGACTTTTCTATTTGTTTTTTTAAATATGAATATTTTTCTAAATTATATTCACCGCTTTCAAAGAATCTAGTAGCGTCTTCTTTAGCTTTTAAAAGCAAATCATAATCATTTTTGATATCGGCTATTTTAAAATTCATATCACCGCTTTGCTTAAGTCCAAAGATATCTCCTCCACCTCTTAATTTAAAATCTTCTTCACTTATTTTAAAGCCATCATTAGTTTTTGTTAAAATTTCTAGTCTTTTTGTTTCTTTATCACTTATTAAGATACAGTAAGATGCTAAATCATTTCTGCCTACTCTTCCTCTTAATTGATGAAGTGCGGAAAGACCAAAACGGAAGCTATCAAATATGACAATCATGGTAGCATTTGGAACATCGACACCTACTTCGATAACGGTGGTACTGATGAGAATCTGAATTTTATTTTGTTTGAATTTATTCATGATATCTTCTTTTTCTTCGTCTTTCATTTTTCCGTGCAGAATACCGATGTGACATATTTTGCCAAAGGCTTTAGTCATTTTTTCTTCTAATTTATAGATATTTTCTAAATCTATTTTTTCACTTTCTTCGATTAATGGAGCAATTACATATATTTGATGATGAGCTTTTATTTGGTCTAACATCATGTATAAAACTTCTTTTATCTGTTGATTTGTTTTGATGTAAGTTTTAACAGGTTTTCTACCACTAGGCATAGTTCTGATGCTAGAAATATCCATATCACCATATAAGGTTAAAGCATAAGTTCTAGGAATTGGGGTTGCACTCATATATAAGATATCTGGGGTTTTACCTTTATTTTTGAGATTACCTCTTTGAGCAACACCAAATCTATGCTGTTCATCAGTAATAACGAGACCTAGATTATGATATGTGACATCTTCACTGATAAGAGCGTGAGTACCGATGATGACTTTTGCTTCACCACTTTCAATTAATTTTTTTATTTCTTTTTTTTCTTTAGCTGTTAGTTTGCCAGTTAATAGAACTGTGTTTATGTTTGGAAATAATTTTTTAAAGTTTTGGAAGTGCTGAAAAGCAAGTATTTCGGTTGGAGCCATTAAAGCTCCTTCATAACCACCTAAATAATTTATGTAAAGACTAATAAAAGAGACTATTGTTTTTCCACTACCAACATCTCCTTGTAAAAGCCTATTCATAGTTTTGTTTTGGGTTAGGTCATTATATATATCTTTAACTGCAGTTAACTGGTCTTTTGTTAGCTTGAAAGGTAAAGTTTTAATAAAGTTTTCTATTTTTTCATAAGGGACGTTTCTAGTGATGCCATTATCAATTTTTTTTGCGTTTTTTAAGTTATTGATTTTTAACATATAAATGAAGAGTTCTTCATATTTTAAAAGTTCTAAGGCTTTTTTTAGACTTTCTTTATTTTGTGGGTCATGGGCTATCTTGACGGCAGTTTCTTTGTTTAGAAAATTATATTTATTTTTTATAGATTCTGGCAGAATATTAGGGATGTCTATTTTGTTTAAAGCTGTTTTTATTATTTTAGATATTTTAGTACTGGATATTTTAAATGATGAATGATATACCGGTTCTATTAATGGTTTTTCTAGAAGAGCAAATTTTATATCGTTTGCGGTGATTGTGTTATGTTTTTGATCATATTTACCAATAACGGTAATAGTTGTACCTATTTTTAATTTGCTTTTTAAAAAAGCTCTATTAAAGATGGTAACAGTTATGATGAGTGAACCTATATTTAAGTGAAAGGTCATTTTATTTAGTTTCCGGTTAAAATGGAAAACTGATGGAATATTTTCTACAATACCACCTACAACTATTTTATCTTGATCTTTGATGGTTTTTACATCTGTGTTTTCAATTATTTCATATCTAAATGGATAGTAATTGATTAAGTCGTTAGTATTATTTATTCCAAGTTCATTTAAATATTTGATAGTTGTAAGACCTAAGCCTTTAATATCTTGTAACTGCATTTTTATTCTCCTTTGCTTATTTTTTATTTAAAACCTATTGACATATTTTAATTTTCTGATATTATATATATCACCAATTCAATTTTCGTTGAATTGGCGCTAGTGTAAACTAGCCAGCCCCTTTTTATTCTTTTATTTGGAACAGTCCTTCAGGGGGAACTGTTCCTTTTTTTGTCTTTATAATAATTATACAAGATTTTTTGACTATTTCCTGCTTTTTCTCAAAATTTTGTATACTTAATTTTAAAAACATTTTACACTATCTATGGATAGCAATTTGACATCGGCAAAAAGATAATGATACCGTACTTATTAAGAGAATTTATTAAGATGATTTTTAACATATGGTTTATAAAAAGTAGTTTTTTAGGACTACTTTATAATATCGATGATTAATTTTGGCTTTTCTATTTTTTCTTTTGTAAAGGTGAAACATGAGAGTAGTTCTTCTTCGGTGATTTGTTTTTCATTATAAAGGATAGTGGCTAAGACATCTCCTTTTTTTATGTAGTCACCAACTTTATGCTTTAAGATAATGCCGACAGTTAGATCGATAATGTCATCTTTTGATAATCTACCAGCGCCTAGTTTTCTAGCTAATTTGCCAATTTCTAAGGCATTGATGTTTTTAATATAACCTTCTTCTTTTGATGTGAATATTTGTTTATTTTTGGCAATTTCAATATTATTAATATCACCGTCTTGAGCTTTAACCCACTCTTTAAATTTTTGATAGGCTTTTCCGTTAAATATATTTTCTTTTACTTTTTCTATGGCTGTTTCTTCTGTTATGTTTAAGGCCATAGATGTCATGATGGCTCCTAGTTTGATAACGAGATTTGTTAAATCCTCTGGTCCCTTTCCTTTTAGGGTATCTATTGCTTCTAATACTTCTACAGAGTTTCCAACGGCATAACCTAGTGGTTCATCCATATTGGTTAAAACGCAAGCAATGTTTTTGTTATTTGTTTTTCCTATTTTAACCATTAAATTGGCCAGTTCTTTAGCTTCTTCTAAGTTATTTACTAAAGCCCCAGAGCCTATTTTTAAATCTATTACTATATTTTTGGCACCACTAGCTAATTTTTTACTCATGATGCTTGAGGCTATTAAAGGTATGGAATCGACTGTTCCAGTTACATCTCTTAAGGCGTATATTTTTTTATCAGCTAGTACTAAGTTGCCCATTTGTCCTACTAAAGCGACCCCAATTTTATCTACTTGATTTTTAAATTCATCTAAAGACATTGATGTTTTAAACCCTTTGATTGATTCTAATTTATCGATTGTTCCTCCAGTATGGCCAAGACCTCTGCCACTCATTTTAGCTATTTTGACATTTAATGAAGCAACTAAAGGAGCTAAAACAATGGTAGTTTTATCACCTACACCACCTGTTGAATGTTTATCTGTGAGGTTATCAATACCAAAATCTAAGATTTCTCCACTATGAAGCATGATATCTGTTAGGTTAATGGTTTCTTCTTCTGTTAATCCTAAAAGGTCTACTTCGGTTAGAAATGCAGACATTTGATAATCTTTAATTGTTCCATTTAAATAGTTATCTATAATGTATTTTAGTTCTTCTTTGGTGAGTGTTTCTCTTTTTTCTTTTTTATCGATTAAGTCTAATATGTTCATAATTTACCCTCCATAAGTATTTTACTAAATTTTGGGAAGAAAAAAAATAGTTTTTTAAACTATTTTAAGCGAATGTTTATTAATTTAACTGTTCTTTGAGTATCATCACAAAGGCGTCTATAGAGAGTTGGATAAAGTTTAAATTCGTTTAAAATTTGTAAATCTTTGCTGGAAATTCTAGTTTTATAGTGTTCATCTTCTGCAACTATATCAACCGGCTGATCCTTTCCTAGTAATACATCTACTGGTACGTTTAAGATTTCACTTAATTTTATGAGATGAGCCAAAGTAGGATTTCTTCCATCACGTTCGAAATAGTTAATTGAAGATTTTGAAACACCTATTAAGTCTCCTAGTTCTTTTTGTGTTAAACCTTGTCTTTTTCTGGCTTTTTTTATTTCTGTACCTAACATATAATCACCATATCCAAAATTATAGCAAGATATGATGTTTATTACAGTTAAATCCACCTGTTGTTAACTATCGATTTCTGGAATGAGTTTCTTTAAATTAGTGTTTATTAAATGAATATTACGTTCTGGGTCTTTTAGTAAGATTTTATAAAGTTTTGGATTATCTTTGATTGATGAGAGAATTTTTAAATCTTCTTTAGATAATCTTACTTTATATTCTTCATCGTCATGAACCGTAATTTCTCTTCCTAAAACTTCGTCGGCAGTAATATCTAAAATATCTAACATTTTTCTAAATACTGGCCAACGTGGTGTTCTTTTATCTGATTCATACTGTGATATTTCTGCGGCTTTAATGCCAAGCATATTTGCAAGTTCGACTTGTGTTAAATTTGCATTTTTTCTAGCTTCTCTTAATCTTTGTCCTGCTAACATAATTATCGTTATCCTTTCGTTAACTAGAATTATAACAACATTTAGCAAACATTACATCTTTTCTAACTTTATGTTAGGTTCTTCTTGAAATTAACTTCAAGTTAATATATAATGTATTTGTAATACACAATTATTCTAACTTAGTGGAGGTGTCGAAAATGAACGGTTTAAAGACTATGCGTGTAAAAAATAATTTTACTTGTGAATATATGGCAAATCATTTAAAAATAAGTAAACCTTTTTATTGGCAAATTGAAAATGGGAAAAGAAGACTTTCGTATAAGATGGCAGTTAAAATTGCGAGAATATTTAGCTGTAAGCCAGATGATATATTTTATAATGACTTTAAAAACATCGATTAAAAAACTGCTTATAGAGCAGTTTTTGGGAGTGTTTTGTATGAATTTTTTTATTTTTTTGATGATAAAAATGTAATTTTATCAACGACGACTTCTGTGATATATTTGCGTCCGTGTTCGGTATCATAATTATAGGTTTCTACTCTACCTTTGATACCGACAAGGTCGCCTTTTTTACAGTAATCATTAGTTCTTTGAGCTATACCTTGCCAAAGTTTACAATATATAAAGTCTGTTTCATATTCACCGGCTGAGTTTTTATAGGCTCTTGGAACAGCTAAGACTACTTGGACCATTTTTTTACCGGTCTCGGTTTCAAATAATTCTGGGTCACTGGCTAAGCGCCCTACTAAAACAATTTGATTCAACATACTTCCCTCCTTTCGATTTGGTACTATACACGTTATTTTTGATTAAATCAAAAGACCAAATCAGCAAATTGGAAAGCTTTTTTTTGCTAATTTGGCAAATTAGTTATACCAAACCAGCGATTTGGAGGGATTTTAAATAGTTAAAGTGTTTACAAAATAGAAAAACACAAGTTTTTTAACATTTTAGTTCAACTTGTGTTTTTTTTGCTTTTCCAGTTTGATAATCAATTGTTACGTTAGAAAATGTTTTTGTTTTATCACATTTTTCTAAGCCTTTTAAGTCATAGTTTTCACCATTTTGATTGGCTTTTTCTAAATCTTCTAAGGTAACCATATATGTATTGGCACTATCGTTTGCGCTTATATATTTTTCAAAATAATCGCGGCTAGCTGTATCAATTTTATTTTCTAATTCATTATTTTGTGTTTCTTTAGTTTTTGTGTAATAATATATTGCGCCTCCTGAAGCAGCAATTATTACGAGTGTTAAAACTATTAAAAGTGTTTTTTTCATATATATCCCCTTCTTTAAAAATAATTTTTTAATAATTGATTTAATTCAACGGCATATTCCATTGGCAAGTTTTCTCTAAATTCATCAATAAAGCCAATTATCAATAATTCTTTAGCTTTTTCTTCATCTAGTCCTCTACTCATTAGATAAAATAGTTTCTCTTCATCTAATTTAGATACTGTAGCTTCATGTTCAAGATATGATGAAGAGTTTTCAACGATGTTTTTAGGAATGGTATCGCTTTTGGAATTTTTATCTAATATAATTGTATCACATTTAATGGTGCTTTTGGAATAGTTTGCATTTTTATTTATTTTAACGGTTCCTCTATAGTTAGAGATTCCACCATTTGCGGCTATAGATTTACTGATTATATTACTAGTGGTATGTGGAGCTAGGTGAATCATTTTGGCTCCAGCATCTTGAATTTGGCCTTTTGAGGCAACGGCAATAGATATACAGTTTCCTATGGCTCCTTTTCCTTTTAAGATACATGATGGATATTTCATGTTAGTTTTTGAGCCAATATTACCATCAATCCATTCCATTTTACCATTTTCATCAACTATGGCTCTTTTGGTTACTAAGTTATATATATTGTTTGCCCAATTTTGAATAGTGGTATATCTACAACTTGAGTTTTTTCCGACAAAGATTTCGACAACTGCGGCATGAAGTGAACTATCGTTATGGTATACAGCAGTGCATCCTTCCATATAGTGAATATGGCTATCATCGTCCACAATTATTAATGTTCTTTCAAACTGTCCCATGTGTTTGGTGTTTAATCTAAAGTAACTTTGAAGCGGTCTATCAATAGTTATTCCTTTTGGAATGTATATGAAGGTTCCACCACTCCATACGGCACCATTTAAGGCAGTATATTTATTTTCATCATATTTAACTAGAGTATTAAAATATTTTTTGAATAGTTCCGGATATTTTTTTAGAGCATCATCGGTACTACAGAAGATTACACCTTTTTCTTCTAGTTCTTTAATCATATTATGATATACAACTTCACTTTCAAATTGAGCTCCGATGCCATCTAGGTATTTTTTTTCGGCTTGGATTAAGCCTAGTTCATCAAAGGTATTTTTAATTGGACATGAGACTTTATTCCAATTATTTTCTACTTTATCAGTTACTTTTTTATAATAGTTTATTTTATCAAAATCAATTTTTAATTCAGGTCCAAAATTTGGATTGGATATTTCTTTAAATGCTTTATATGATTTTAATCTAAAGTCTGTCATCCATTTTGGTTCTTTTTTTATTTTTGATATTTCTTTTATTTTTTCTTCGTCTAGTCCAAATTCTTTACTCATCGTTTTCACCTATTAACATTATACTATTTTTTATTAAAAATAAAAAGCTATTTATTAGCTTTCAAGGCATTTAATACTTTTTCAATGCCCCACCATGAGAGTAAGACACATTTTTTTCGGCTTGGGTTTTTGGCAATATCATCATAGACGATAGCTTCCTCTAAGACATCTTTATCAAATGGTTTTTCATCAATCATGTTTAAAAAATTTTGGAGGATATTTTCGGCTTCTTTGATTGTTTTACCAGTTAATACCTCTATCATTGTTGAAGTTGAAGATGTGCTTATCGCGCATGCTTCACCATCAAAGCGAATATCTTTTATGATATTATTTTCTATTTTTACTTCGAGATTTACTTCGTCTATACAACTTTCGTTATTCATGTTTACTTTTATATATGAGTCATCATTTAGTAATCCTTTATTTTTAGGGTTTTGATAGTTTTCTAAGATTATTTCCCTTTTTAAATTATTATCCATTGATATCACCTTCTATTTCTCCGTAAGCGGTTTCGTCTAATTCAAAATAAAAGTTTCTAAGTTCTTCAAAGGAACAAAAGAAGAGTGCTGGCAGGTTTAAAGCAGCTTTTTCTTTTAATGTTTTAATGATATCGTTAATATTTTCGGCTTTTTTTGTATTTATTTTATTTAATTGTTTTTCTTTATAAATAGAAATACCACATCTGCCCTGACTATATAGTGTTTCGTTGGTGGCAAATAGGATATTTGCTTCAATAATATTATTTATTATTTTTGCAATGTTATAAATGGTATTCATAATGGTCAAATTATGGGTTGGTCTTTCGATTTTAGCTTCTTCAACTATTTCTTTGATTCTTGTAAATAATTGATCATCATCTTTACTTTCGCACGAAATTTCAGCATATAGTTTGCCATTACTAGATCTAACATTAAATTCACAGGCTGGTATTTCTAAAGTTAAATCGATTAATCTTCCAATGGTATTTAAGTTATCATGGCTAATTTTTAAAATTATGTAAGCTACTTGGTTTTTCCCATGACCAATACTAGCTAAAACAGGTATAATATTATTATTAAAGCATGTGTGAAGTAATAATTCTAAGGATCTTGAACCTTCAGCCATGTCATGGAAATAAATTGATCTTTCTTTTTGATCGTTAAGGTTTATATTTTTATTCATATTCGCATCTCCTTTTTATGTTTTAATCATTTTTTTTATTTACCATCATATATTTAAGTATAAAGGAGGAAATAAACATGGAAACACTTAAAGTAAGAGCTAAAAGCAATCCTAATTCAGTGGCTGGAGCTTTAGCTAATGTTTTTCGCGAGAAAGGAACTGTTGAAATTCAGGCAATTGGGGCGGGAGCTTTGAATCAAGCTATTAAAGCCATCGCTATTGCGAGAGGTTTTGTGGCTCCTAGTGGGAAAAATTTGATATGTATTCCTGCTTTTACCGATATTATTATTGATGGCGAGGAACGAACTGCTATTAAGTTAATTGTTGAATCAAGGTAGATTATTCTATCTTTTTCTGATTTCTGAAACTTTTTAATTTAAATAAAACTGCCATAATTGAAAATATTAATATTGTTATAAGTAAAATAAATTGAATATTTAATGATGTACTATAATTATGCTTCTTTTTTCTTTCAATTTCTACTACATCGAATTTATTTTTAATTTTAGAAAAATCCACTTCAAAATAAGCTGTTTGTGCAGATATTTCTAAAGCTTGCTCACGTTCTTGTTTAGTACTATTTTCATCAATTATAGAGCTCATATTTGATTTAATTTTATTAGAATATAAAATTGTATTATCATTTTTGACTATTCTTAAATATATATCGTTATAATTTTTTTCTAAAATATAAGAAATTAATATAGTATCATTTTGGTATTTAATCGCACTATTCGGCACTATTCCAAATTTTACCATACCATTTGAAATATTTGCATTGATTTGTGACGTATCAATCCAATAACCCTCAATAATATCATCATCACTATATCCATTATATATTTTAGCAATTTCATCTATTTGCTTTTCTGATAATTTAGGTATTATTTCACTATCATTATATCCTCTATATTTTTTTCCAAAATCAGTATTACTTATCCAATATTGCGTATTTTGATTATTTGAATAATTAAATTTTAAACGTGATGCGTATATTGGTTCAATTTTTTGAATATCCGATTTCTTTATATTTTTTATAACTATTTCATATTTTTGGGGATAATAATAATATGGGGCCGATAATACTTTATTTGTAAAACAAAATAAAACTAATATTATTAAAGAGTATAATAATAGCTTGTTCATATTTTTCCTCCTTTCATTTTCTATACAAATTATATCATAATTCGGCTTTTTCGTGGATATTTGTGACAAATATTGACATATTTTTTGTATACTTTAAAAATCGTCATCAAAAATAATAACGATTTTTCTTTCATAAAACCCATCCAATTTTTTTTAAAATTTTACTTTTTTAATTTTTTTGTGTTTTTTTCCAAGCTTTTATTTTATCTAATCTTTCTTTAAATCTAACTTCATTACCTTGAATACTAGGTTTATAATACTCTTTTCCTTTTAATGATTTTGGAAGACATTCCATGGGTGTTAATTTTTCTTTAGTATCATGAGCAAACTGGTAACCTTTACCATAGTTTAAGTCTTTCATTAATTTTGTTGGAGCATTTCTAATAATAAGTGGGACAGGTTCAGCTAAGGTATTTTTGGCATCATAACTAGCTAACCTATAAGCTATATCACATGAATTTGACTTAGGTGCGAGAGACATATAAATGACAGCTTCGGTTAGGTGTACATTACATTCGGGTATACCAATGTAGTGACATGCCTTATAAACATTTATGGCAACATTTAGGGCGTTTGTATCAGCTAGTCCGATATCTTCTGAGGCAAATCTTGTGATTCTTCTTGCAATATATAATGGATTTTCTCCAGCTTCAAGCATTCTAGCAAGCCAATAGACTGCGGCATCAGGGTCGGAGTTTCTCATTGATTTATGAAGCGCGGATATTATGTTATAGTGCTCTTCTCCATTTTTATCATAGAGCATTGTTTTTTTGTTTAAAAGATTTTCTAAAGTTTCTTTAGTTATATTTATCTGGCCGTTTGTATCTTCAGAATTTGTTATAACCATTTCTAAGGTTGTCAAAGCACTTCTGGCATCACCATTAGCTAAATTAGCTATTATCTTTAATGTTTCATCTTTGATAATTATATTTTTATTTTTATAACCTCGTTTATCAGTTAAAGCTCTTTTTAATAAATCTATGATGTCTTTTTCCTCTAATGACTTTAAAACGAATACTCTACATCTTGATAAAAGTGCATTATTGATTTCAAAAGAGGGGTTCTCAGTGGTGGCTCCAATTAATATTATTGATCCTTTTTCAACAAAGGGCAAAAATGCGTCTTGCTGGGCTTTATTAAATCTATGAATTTCATCGATGAAAACAATGGTTTTGATGCCCAAAGTTTTACTATTTTCGGCTTCTTCCATGACTTTTTTGATTTCTTTGATGCCAGATGTTACAGCTGAGAAGGTTATAAATTTTGATTTGGTTTCATGAGCAATTATTCTAGCTAGAGTAGTTTTACCAACTCCTGGTGGGCCCCAAAAAATCATGGAAGAAATGTTATCTGTTTCAATCATTTTTCTTAATATTTTACCGTTGCCAATTAAGTGATTTTGGCCAACAAATTCGGTTAAATTTGTTGGACGCATTCTATAAGCAAGGGGCTCTGCTTCAAATTTTTCAAACAATGAGCTTTGGTACATGTCCATCACCTCTAGTAAAATTATATACTAGCTTTTGTTTATCTTCAAGTTTTATGATTGATATATGGATTAATAAAATTGTGTTTTTGCTTTTGACAATATTTTTTATCATTCAATTTATTAATTTCATTTATTTTTTCTTGGTATTCTTTTAAAGCATTAAATGGAGCAAACTGAGCGGAACGATTTTTAATAGACATGGGTTTTCTTTTAATAGATACATGATGAGGAAGGTTTATAATATCTTCATAATTAAGCACGGTGTCCTCCTATTTGTTTATTTCGTTTTTTTGTGGTAGCATGTTTTTCTAAGTTCATTAGTTTTAAGATGGCATTTTTGCCATATTTTTCTTTAATTATAAGAATGACTCTTTGAAGCTTCCTTTCTTTTATTTCTTCTACTTTGTCTTTTTCTAAAGATTTATTTTGTTCTTCTATATTAGAAAATAGAGTAAGTTGTTGATATCTTAGTTTATGATTTTCTAATTCTTCATTTGTTATATCGATGGCAGTTAAATTAACTTTTTTGATTAATAGTTTTGGGTTGATGATTTTATCATACAATTTGACTATGGCATTCATAATTACCTTTGATGATGAGGTTTTATAATCTATGATAATTGTTCCATGGGCATGTTTTGGAATTTTCCTACCATAAAAATCGGTTGTTGTCTCGCCTTGGTAGTTATTATTTATATTTTGAATGTCATAATCAAGTGTAAGAGTTAATTTAGATGTGACCATTTTTTCAGATACAAGGTTAAGTGCCAGTTCATCTGCCATTTCCAAAATTATTAATTTGGTTTGTTGATAGTTGTAAGGATATTTTAATACTTGTCCAGATGTTAAAGATTTTATTTTTGGAGTATATGTTTTTATATCTTTAATGGTACATGACTCATATCCCCAAGCATGGTCAATTAGAAGTTCAGCGTTTACACCAAATAGTTTATAAAGTAAATCTTCATTATTAATAGAACATCTAGCAATGTCACCCATAGTATAGATTCCGTATTTTTCTAATTTGCTAGCAATCCCCTTACCTATCCGCCAAACATCGGTAATTGGTTTATGATTCCAAATTTGTTTTCGATATGTCATTTCGTCAAGGTTAGCTATTCTAACTCCATATTTATTAGGTTTTGTATGTTTAGCTATGATGTCCATAGCAACTTTAGCTAGAAAAAGATTTGTTCCAATACCAGCGGTAGCGGTAATACCAGTTTGTTTATAGATATCATTTATTATTTTTGTGGTTAATTTTTTTGGGTTTAAATTATAATACTTGAGGTAATCTGTTATGTCAGCAAATATTTCATCTATGGAATAGACAAATATATCCTCTTTAGCTATGTATTTTAGATATATATTATATATTTTAGTAGAAATATCGATATAATGAGACATTCTAGGTTTAGCAATTAAAAATGTTATTTTTTTTGTTTTATCTTGTTTTAGTTTATCATCATTAAATGATTTACTGGTAAATTTTTTGTTTGGAATTTGATTTTTTCTTTGTTCATTTACTTTTTTTAATTTTTCTTTAACTTCATACAATCTAGCTCTACCACCTATTCCATATTTCTTTAAAGAAGGAGTGACAGCAAGACAGATTGTTTTTTCAGTTCTTTCTTCATCGGCTACAACGAGATTTGTTTTTAAAGGATCTAATCCTTTTTCTATGCATTCTACTGAGGCATAGAAACTTTTTAGATCTATACATATATAGGTTCTTGCCATTTAAATCACCAGATTCATTTTATAACGAACATGTGTTTTGGTAAATATTTTCTTGTGATTTGGAAGAAATTTACAATTATTTAGTTTCAGTTTAAAAAAACAAATTCATGTCTAAAGTTAAAAGTTCTAACAAATAATAAGATGCTTTTAAAATTAAAATCTAAAAAATATTGTTCACTGAAAGGTAAATGAAGTTTATATTATTTTTAGGGTTGCATTTAGTTTTACAATAAGGAAATTTTTTCAAAAAACGACTGTGGTTCTATTGACAAATATTTAAAATATAGTATAATTTATATTGTCTACTAATTGCGGATGTAGTTCAATGGTAGAACCCCAGCCTTCCAAGCTGATTACGGGAGTTCGATTCTCCTCATCCGCTCCAGAGATGAATCTGCTCGAACTTTCGAGCATTATGATAAATATCAAATTCAGGTTCAATGTCAAGTAGTGTTGGTGGAACCAAAAACTAATGATAAATGAACTTATTAAGAGGGCCAAAAAAAGGTC